>NZ_APJX01000007.1 GCF_000350545.1 Desulfotignum phosphitoxidans DSM 13687 | reverse complement strand
GTAAGCGGTCAATAAACCCCACCTTCTCACCGGGCCGGATTTCCGGTACTATTCATGGTGTTGGAACAGCGATTTGATCTTTGTCAATCTGTTGTGGGAGCAGCGCCTTAAAATCTTCATCGGACATGGCTTCTGGGAGATTCTCGAACAGGTGTTTCAGGTACCAGTAGGGTTCCAGTCCGTTGGCCTTGGCGGTTTCGATCAGGCTGTAAATGGCTGCGCTGGCCCGGGCACCCTCGGGCGTGCAGGAGAACAGCCAGTTCTTCCGTCCCACCACAAAGGGGCGGATGGCATTTTCAACCGCATTGTTGTCCGGACCCACCCGGCCATCCTCGATATAACGGATCAGACGATCCCATTCGTTCAGCGTGTAATTCACCGCTTTTCCCAGAAGGCTTTTGGGGGGCACTTTTTCAACGGTGGCATCCAGCCATTTTTTAAACTCTTCAAGAATCGGAACGGCTTCCGTCTGGCGTTTTTCATATATCTCACGGGGTGACAATTGATTCTCCCGGGCTGCTTTTTCAATCTTGTACAGCTTGCCGATATATTTCAACGCTGTAGCGGCATTGCCGACCGGTGTTTTGGTTTTGCGGCTGACTGCTTTGGTCACCTCCACAAATTTTCGACGGGCATGAACCCAGCAGCCCACATGAAGGATGTCCTTTTTTTTATCAAGAAACCCATAGCCCGAATATCCGTCCGTCTGGACGATTCCTTTATACCCGTTCAAAAATGATGCTGCCACATCTCCGGACCGGGAAGGATCGTAATGGTACAAAAGCACCGGCCTCCCCCGAGAGGTCCCCTTGAACACCCACATGTAACTTTTTATACGGCCGGGCTCCTTCAACACCCGCACCGGGGTTTCATCGATGTTGATCAGATCGCTTTGAAGCACCGCTTTTTTCATCATGTCCAGAATGATGTCACAGGCTTCCGCAGTTTTCATCGCCCATCCGCACATGGTGGATCTGGGGATCTCGACTCCCAGCCGTTTGAATTGCTTTTCCTGACGGTAAAACGGCAGGGCATCGGCAAACTTTGCAGTCAGGATATGAGCCAGAAGCCCGGGGGTGGCAATGCTTTTCGGGATAATCTGATCCGGCATCCTGGCAATAGACACGGCAGGTTTGTCATCCTCGGTCCCTTCGCAGTTTTTGCAGGCATATTTATACCGGATGTTCCGGATCACCCTGACTTGGGCCGGGATATAATCCAGTTGTTCAGATACTTCCTGTCCGCTACGCTCCCTGAGGCAACCGCAGCCGCACTGCCTTTCCTCTTCGCTGAGCTCGTGAATAACCTCTATGCGGGGCAGATTTGGCGGCAAGGGTTTGCGGCCACGTTTTTTGCGTGTATGTTCCTTAATGGTAACATCTTCCGGCTCTTCCTGGATGGGGAGATCCGGTTCAGGCATATCAAACAGGGGAAGCTGTCCGTCCGGTTTGTGGATTTTCTCTGTTTTACGGCCGAACAGTCTGTCTTGAAGACTTTTTATCTGTTCATTGAGGATTTTGATTTCAGACTGGTAATTACGCTCTTTCTGGTCGAATTCTCCGACCAGAGAAAACAGGTTTTCCTTTAATTCATCAATATCGTTTATGTCTGAAATCTTCTCGATGTTCATGTGCTGAATATAGCACAACCACGCGGTTTTTCATAGTTTTTTCTCTAAAAAATCATGGAATATTTCAACGGTTTGTGGGCCTGCTGAATGTTCAATCCCGCCACCAGCCAGGACAATTCTTTTTCCCCGATATTCATGACCTCTTTGTGGGTGCCGGGCCATTTAAACCGGTCTTTTTCAAGCCGTTTCTGCCAGATGCAGAATCCATTCCGGTCCCAATACAGGATCTTCAAAATGGTTCTGCTCCGGTTGCAGAAAACAAACAGATGGCCTGAGAAAATATCCAGCTTCATCTGTTCACTGGCGATAATGGAAAGGCCGTTGATGGATTTTCGCATGTCCGTTGCACCCAGGGCCAGATAGATCTTTACATCTGATGGAACGGTTATCATTACGACTCCTGCAATGTGACCAGGACCCGTTTCAATGTGTCTGCCGAAAAATCGTCCGGAATTTCAATCTGGCAACCCCGGGGCAGATTGAGCTTTAAAACATATGGGCCGGGGTTTATGGGTTGTGATGCCACCTGGACGAACTTGACCGGCAGGTTTCTGGATTTAAACCGGGCTTTCCAATACCCGAAGCGATGATAAACCAGATTGTGCTGCCGGCAATATTCTTTCTGGGAAAGTCCGGATTCTTCCCATTTATCCAGGTGGGTCTTCCAGAACTTGCGGAGTTTCTCCAGTTTTTCTTGTCTTGTTTCTGTTCCCATGATGCCTCCATTTTGAATTTTGGCGACATCATACTCCGGTGGGCGGGGCTGCGGAAGATGGGGTTTAATTACCGCTTACGTACATTAGAGGTTTTTCAACACGTCTTGAATTGTGGGAATCGGTTTTCCCATTTTTACATCTTTATGGGTCTGTCGAGCAGACTCAATAACCTTATCCCACATATTATCGTCTTCAACTTCAATGGTAACTGTCAGGAATTGATGTTCCTTGACATTGAATCTGTTACGTAATGAAGGGGGGAGTTCCGTCCCTTTTATATTTTTGATTGTAGTCGGCATTGTGACCTTTCTCAAATTATCATTTAAAAAACATGACATAATCTGATTATAGGGCTTTTTACAAAAAAAGCAAATTCCATGGTGGCATGGGGCCTGCGTTATTGTAGTTATTGGGGGGGGGGGGGAGTTTTAAGTTTTTTGGTCAGGGGAAATGTCGATAAATATCTTTTCGGTGCAATGCTTTTTCCAGAACGATAGCATCATCTTCCATCCTCAATCCTATCCTGTACTTTCCAAACCGAACTTTAAAACACAAGGGATAGCCTTTCATCTGTTCTATCACCCCCAGTTGGTGGAGAGAATCTGCTGCGGGGAGTGATTTAAAAACGAACTGTTCGATTTTTGTTCTTTGTGCTGCAGGAATCAGAGACAGTTCTTTTAAAAACTTTTTTCTGTATCTTACCTTCAATCGTTTTTAACCAACTGTTTGTAATATGTTTCAGCATCTGTCTGATCCAGCAACTCAGTTCCCTGGTTGTCTTTCATTAAATGAAACAATGCATAATCCTCGAGCAGCTGTTCGATTTTTTCAAAATCTTCTATGGGAATTTGAACGGCTATCTTTCGATTGTTTTCATCAACGATATATTGTTTGGTGATCAATTCCATCATAAAACTCCAATTCATCAAGATTACAGGCCTATTCTATCGCTAAGGACGGCAACAAGTCAATAGCTGGGGTTTTGGGTTATTGTCTGAAGTTGGCCTGGTTGGTTTTAAACCAGGTGTAGGCATCTGTCAGGCCCTGTTCCAGGGAGATGGACGGGGTCCAGCCCAGGGATTTGAGTTTGGTTACATCCAGGAGTTTGCGGGGAGTGCCGTCGGGTTTTGTGGTATCAAAGGTCAGGCGGCCGGTGAAGCCCGTGACTTTGGCGATGGTTTGGGCCAGTTCACGGATGGTGCAGTCAAGGCCGGTGCCCACGTTGATGTGGGACAGCATGGGTTGGGTGTGGGCCTGGAATGTGTCGGCATCCAGGTTCATGACGTGCACGGTGGCGCCCGGCCATGTCATCCACGTGCAGAAACTCCCGCATGGGCGTGCCCGATCCCCAGATCACCACTTCCGGGGCCTGCTGCCGGACGGCTTCGTGGAACCGGCGCAGCAGGGCCGGGATCACGTGGCTGTTTTCCGGGTGATAGTTGTCCCCGGGGCCGTACAGGTTGGTGGGCATGACGCTGCGGTAGCCTGTGCCATACTGGCGGTTGTAGCTCTCGCACAGCTTGATGCCGGCGATCTTGGCAATGGCGTAGGGTTCGTTGGTCAAAGGGGGTCAGACCCAATCAAGCATCTGTTGTTCCCACTGCCAGGTTATTGGTCCATAAACTTTCGCGACGTAAGGTGCCTTGCTGCAAAGTGTGCGCAACCAAATTCTTCATAATATGTCCTGAATTCATCCGGATCGGTTATCCCGCAACTGGATAGCAGGGCGGTTCGATCAATCAGCCGATACCGCCGGGGAGGATCTAAAATTTCATTATAGCTGCAAAATCCCCAGTCTTTTGGATGTTTCACAGCCCCTGCCCGAACCATGTTCAACTCAATATACGCCATGCATCTCAACAGATGAACCCCATTTTCAATGGCAGTGGTATAAAAACGATCCTCCCAGAAAGCACCCTTACGGTTTTTCCGGACGTTGTACGCCTGCCCTGTTTTGCCAGACAGCAGCTGCATGCTTTTGGAAATGACATCTTTACCACTATCCACGGCCAGCAGATGGATATGATTGCATGTTACCGCGTAAGTAATCACCCTGAGGCCATAACGTTTTTTAGCTTTTAAAGTTGGGGGTCAGGCCTGCGTTATTGTCGTTATTTGATCTTGAATTTGTGCCGCTTTTTCCTGAAGAGATTGATTTTTTTCAAGGCGGGCACGAAGGGCCTTCACCTGCCTGCTTAATCCCGGCATATCCCGGTTGAAATACCGGGCCAAATCAGACACCAGATAGCCGCAATGATCCACCCCGATGAGCGTGGCCATGGCTCTGGCTTGTGTCAGGTGTCTGGCGCGGCTCGCACTGGTCATCTCCCGGACCGGGACCTGGTAGACCCGGGCGACCAGATCCACCAGCGGTTCGATTCCGATCTGTGCCTGAACCGTTTCATTCTTCCGGCCGAGGGCTGCTTGGATGAAATTTTCATTGCCGAGGATCCGCCCTTCTGTGCGGCTGCCGTGGCGAAGCTTGCTCAGGAGTTCCTCACCCGTTTCCCGGCCCATGAAATGCAGATAAACGGCCCGCGCGTCCGGTTCTGTTGTTCCGAATTGTCCCAGTCCCCGGTCGATAGTCAGCCAGTCAGGCGGCCGGATTTTGCCGGCATAAGCCGCATGGCTGCTCCGGGGGTAATCCAGGGGATCGGTGACCATGCCGGCACGCACCGGATTCAGATGAATGTAGCGAATCAGCTCCTTGAGATAGGCATCCTTGTCCACAAGAACGGCCTTATACCGTCCCTGGAACACATGCCCTACCCGGTCATGCCGCTTGTTGAACCACCAGGTGTAGCGCTGAGAAATATTCTGCATCAGTTTTGACAGCGGCTCGTCCCGGACCTGCAGCGCCATATGCACATGATTTTTCATCCAGCAGTAAGCATGCAGCACAATCGCATACTGATCCAGCCCCTGGGCCAGAATGTCTTCAAAATATCTGCATTCGAGATCTTGATGAAAGACCGTCTGCCGGGCATTTCCTCTGAGCATGACATGGTACAGTGCTCCGGGATAATGGATACGTGATTTTCGTGCCATAATTAATTCGGGGTCGGGGTCAGGCCTGCGTTATTGTAGTTATTGTTCTATAATTTGTGACAATAACTACAATAACGCAGGCCTGACCCCATTAGAGTCGGCCGTGGGTGAGGGATTTGTCCAAGATGCCTTTGACATCGTAGATGATGGTGCCGGTTTGTTTGTGGGCGTTCAGGTCGATGGTCAAAAACTGTGTGTGGGCCACAGCCAGGATGATGGCGCTGTAGCCGTCGTTTTCAGGATAATGGGTCATGGTTTGGATGCCGTATTCGTGCATGACTTCGGACGGGGAAGCCCAGGGGTCGTACACATCCACATGCATGCCGTAGTCCGTGAGTTCGTGAACAATGTCAATGGCGCGGGTGTTGCGGATGTCCGGGCAGTTTTCCTTGAAGGTGATGCCCAGCATCAGGGCCCGGGCGCCTTTGACGGGTTTGCCTTTTTTGATCATCAGTTTGACCACTTCCGAAGCCACGTAAGCGCCCATGCTGTCGTTCATGCGGCGGCCGGCCAGGATGATTTCGGGGTGGTACCCGGCTTCCTGGGCTTTCTGGGCCAGGTAGTAAGGATCCACGCCGATGCAGTGGCCGCCTACCAGGCCGGGTTTGAAGGGCAGAAAATTCCACTTGGTGTTGGCAGCTTCGAGCACGGCATGGGTGTCGATGTCCATACGGTTGAAGATTTTGGCCAGCTCGTTGACAAAGGCGATGTTGATGTCCCGCTGGGAGTTCTCAATGACCTTGGCGGCTTCGGCCACCTTGATGGTGGGGGCCAGGTGGGTGCCGGCAGTGATGACCGATCTGTACAGGACGTCCACTTTCTGCCCGATCTCAGGGGTGGAGCCCGAGGTGACTTTTTTGATCTTTTCCACGGTGTGTTCTTTGTCGCCCGGGTTGATGCGTTCCGGGGAATAGCCGGCAAAAAAGTCGGTGTTGAATGTCAGGCCCGAGGTTTTTTCCACCACGGGGATGCAGTCTTCTTCCGTGGCACCGGGGTATACCGTGCTTTCGTAAATGACGATGTCCCCTTTGGCGATCACTTTACCCACGGTTTCCGAGGCCCGGATCAGCGGGGTCAGGTCCGGGCGGTTGTTTTTGTCGATGGGGGTGGGCACGGTGATGATGTAGATGTTGCAGTCGGCAATGTCATCAAGGTTTGTGGTGCAGTAAAGCCCGTTGGAGGGCGGCGGTTCCTGGGTGCGCGGTGCTTGTGTGAGAAGCACGCGCTGCAGGACATCATCTTCGACTTCCAGGGTGGCGTCGTGGCCGGACATCAATTCTGTGACACGGGTCTGGTTGATGTCATATCCCACGACCGGGTATTTGGCGGCAAAAAGCCGGGCCAGGGGAAGGCCCACGTAGCCGAGACCGATAATTGCAATTTTATTCATGGAATCAGGCCTGTTTTATGGGTTTTGGGGTCAAGGGTCAGGGTCAGGGGTCAGGCCTGCGTTATTGTCGTTATTGTTCTGTTATTTGTGACAATAACTACAATAACGCAGGCCTGACCCCGTTTTTTAGAGGTTTTTCAGGAGGGTGGGGTCGGTTTGGGCGACCTCACGGGTCAGGCTCCGGATCTGGGTTTTTATTTCTTCGTATTCTTTAAGGCGGCGTTTTAAAAACCGGACGGTGAGGCGCAGTTTTTCTTCAAATCCGCTGGGAGTCAGGATGTAGGCATACCGAATGTGATGGGTGCTGCCCTTGAAATTTTCCAGCTTGATGAACCCTTTTTCCTTCAGGCCGGTCAGGCAATAATTGACCCTCCCTAAGGCCACGCCCATTTTGCGGCTCAAATCCCGCTGGGACATGCAAGGGTTTTCCGCCAGAAGCTGTAAAAGCTGAAACTGGATGTGGAGTTGGTGCTGGGGGCTGGAGATTGGATTTTGGGTGCTGAATTTTGGGGGTCGGGTCATAGCTCCGCTCTGTCGGTTACATGGGGCGATTCCGGATAACCAATCGATTTTATTCATCGAACAAATTGGTTGTGTTCATCGAATGAACGACTATATTTGGGTTTGCCGGGGTTGTCAAGAGGGGGAAAGGGTTACGTTGTTAAATTTTGTGATCAGGGGGGGATGTTGATTGCCCTGCCCCGCGTCAGATATTGAGACGAAAATGCAGATCCTGGTAGGATGGGTTGTCCGGGGCCAGTTCAAGGGCTTTGGCAGCCAGGGCCAGGGCTTTGGTGCGCTGGGCAATGCGCTCGTATGCCAAAGCGGCCCGGTATGGGAAATCAGCCCGGTCGGGTTTGAGGGCAAAAGCGGCCTCCCAGTCTTTGGCCGCGGGTTGGAATTTTTCCTGATGCCACCTGGTCCAGGCCCGGAAATCGTAATACCCGTAACTTTTGCCGGAATAGGTTTCCATGGCCCGGGTGACGGCCAGTTCGGCGGCAGCGTATTTTTTACGGATGTTCAACGCCTGGGCGAAGAGATAGTGATAGGTGTGGTTGTAAGGATCCAGGCGGGTGGCCTGCTGGCTCATCTCCTCCATGGTATCCCAGTCTTTTTCCTTTTGGGCGATTTGCGCCCGCAAAATGCAGGCCGGGGCCGTGGGGGCTGTTTCAATGATCTGCCGCAGTTTTTCTTTGGCCAGAAACACCTGGTCCATGTCCAGGTAGCACCGGGCTGTGACCAGGTCCAGGGTCGGAATGGACAGATGGGACCCGTCAAGATAATCGCCGAAAGACAAAAAAGGAATCAACGCCTTTCGGGACTTGAACACCCCATAGATCCGCCGCAGATACCCTTGCGGGTCCGGCGAGGTTTCCAGGGTTTTGACAAACACGGGATAACTGGCCTCGTACCGGCTGTCCTGCACCAGCAACGATCCCAGATGCAGAAAATCATTGGCCGTGTTGGCACCAGGATCATGGGCAAGATATGTTTCAAACCAGGAAATGGCGGCCGTCAGATTGTTCTGGTCCCTGTACATCCGGGACAGGGCAGCCAATGCCTCCCGGGGCCGGATATTTTCCGCAACGGCCTGTTCCAGGCCCTGAACCATGGCTGGAAACAGATCCGGGGTATAAAAAGATTCTTTTTTCAAATTGCCGTAACCCGGGGGATAAATCCGGGTCATTTCCGTGACCAGGTCCGGGATCTGATGCGGCCGGCCGGTTTCATAAAGATATCTGGCATGGGCCTGGCGCACGGAAATGCCGGCCGGCCGCAAGGTTGTGGCTGCCAGGTACAAAGGATGGGCGTTGTACGGATTGGGAGTGCCGGGGAAACGCCAGGGATGGAGCCGTTCCAGGGAATGTTCCGTGCGGGCCAGCCAGAATGCCGTGAGATAATCCCCGGGTTCAATGGCTTGTGCCGCCTGAAGCCGGGTCTGGGCCTCGGCCATGTTGTCGAATACCTCCCGGGTCAGCCCCGTGGTGCGCCAGGTTTCCGTGGCCTCTTGAAACAGGGCCTGGCCGTGAAAGGTGTTCTGATGAAACCGGTCGGATGCCGTAAACAGGGTGTTTTTTAAAATGCCGGGCCGGGCGGATGCCGCTTGTTCAAACGATGACACGGCCCGGGCATAATCCCCGGTCCGCATGGCGTTGATCCCCTGCTGGGCCAGAAACCGGGGTCGGATCACCAGCACGCAGGCGGCCAGAAACAACGCAAGAACAAAAAGGACCAGGCCCGGCAGAAACCGGCGTTTATTTACTGCCATAATAGGATGTATAGTACTTCTGGTAGTACTTGTAATACCCCTCTTTTCTCATGTCCACCTGGTTGAGCACCATGCCGATGATGGGCTGTTTCACAGCCTTGAACTGGTCCACGGCATCCTGGATGATTTTTCGGTCCGTGTTGCCGGATTTGACCACCAGCAAGGTGCCGTCGACCATGGGTGCGAGCAGCAGGGCATCCGTGGCCGGGGTCACGGGCGGGGTATCGATGATGATGAAGTCGAACCGGGTTTTCAACGTATCAATGAGAAACGCCATGCGGCTGGACCCCACCACCTCGGCCGGATTGGGCGGGGTCTTGCCGGCCGCCAGGATGAACAGGTTGTCCACATCCGTGGGAAGCACGGCGCTTTCAATGGCGGCATTGCAGTATTTCAAAGTGTTTTCGCCGATATTGAATTCCGCAAACAGTTTTTCAAAATCAAGATTCTGGGGGACGTCGATCTTTGACTGGTCCCGGGGGGGCGGTGAGAATTCGAAAGAACCCGTTTCCATGGCTGATACGGCCCGAATGGCTTCAATGGTATGGACAGAAAGCGCCCGGGACAGGTCTTTCCGGGAAACCAGCCCCATGGTATGCAAAATATTGCCCAGATAGTGGGCCGAGGTTTTCTGGTGGCTCAACGCCAGTTGGGCCTGTTCTTCAGTCAGCAGGTTATCCCGGATCAGAGTGTTGACCAGTTGCTTGGATTCCGGCCGGTTCATCCAGGAAATATCGATCATTTTTCCTTTGTCAAACACAAGGGCTGCCCGGGTGTCTTTATTTTTCAGGTCCAGACGGACCGACCGCTTCTGAAGCCGGGTCAGCTGGATCAGATCGGCAATGGCAAATTCGTCCAGGCTGCCCTGGGTCAGATGCACCCCGAACACTTCCGTGACCAGTTCGGTCACGCCCAGTTCCGGTTTGGCCGCCACCAGGGACGTCAAATAAGGGCGCCGCAGATCACCGTCTACAACCAGGACCTGACGGTCCGTCTGGGCAATGGCATGTCCCAGGTTGATGGCCGTGGTGGTCTTGCCCTCTTTTTCCACGGCACTGGTCACCACAATGGATTGCACCTCATTGTCCATACCTGAAAAAAACAGGTTGGTGCGCAGGGTCCGGTAGGATTCGGCATACCTGGAATTGGACGGAAAACTGACCAACAGTCTTTCTCTGTCGGATTCTTTGGATCTTTTTTTATTCTTTCTGAAAATCAATGATAGGCTCCATAGGAAACGGATTTATCTGCTTTGGGAATCACGGACAGCACGGGCAGGTTGAAATGCTGCTGAATGTCTTCTTCCGTGCGCACAGTCTGGTCCATGTATTCAAAGAAAAACGCCAGGCCGCACCCGAAAAACACCCCGAGCACCATGGCCAGCAGCAGGTTGCGCTTTTTGTTGGGGGAGACCGGGCCGACGGGTACCTGGGCCGTTTCCACGAGCCGGATGTTGGAGGTGTTGGCCGTCTGAAGAATATTGGATTCCTTGATTCTTGACACCATCAGATCATACAGGTTTCTGGAAGTGTCCACATTGCGCTGGAGAATGGTATATCTTAACTCTTTTGAAGAAGTGTCCAGGGCTTCTTTTTCAAACTCGGCCAGCGTGCTTTCCAGTGTTTTTTCCCGGGCAAACAGCACCTTGCGCTCGGATTTGAGATTTTCCTTTTCCTTGGCAATCTCCTGGGCCAGGCTGTTTCTGGTTTTTTCCAGTTCCGTCTGGGTCTGAACGATCCTGGGGTGCTTGCCCTTGTATGTCTTGGCCAGCCGGGACAGCTCGATCTCCAGATCCACAACTTTGGCATAGATGCTCTCGATAATGGGGTTGTTGATCAATGAACGCACATTGGCCACCCCTTTGAGCGTACCCAGGTTTTTTTCCAGTTCATTGATCTTGGCGTCCAGCTCCAGGCGTTTGTTGCGGGTTTCCAGGTATTTATTGTTGAACTCCTGGATTTTCTGTTCCGCCAGTTTCTGCTTGCCCTCGATGGAAAACACCATATTCTCCTGCTTGTAGTCAAAAAACTTCTGCTCGTCATCTTCCAGTTTTTTTCTCAGGTCATACAGCTCTTCGTTGAGCCAGGCCAGGGTCTGCTTGGAGGCGTCCATTTTGTTGGCCAGGTTGAATTCCATGAATTTGGCTGCCAGGGTATTGGCAATGGCTGCTGCCAGTTCCGGGTCCTTGTCTTTGACGGATATGTTGAGCAGCCGGGTGTCTCTGATCTGCTCCACCGTGATTTTGCTTCTGATGGCAGACACCAGCCCCTGGAGCCGCCGATTTTCCGTTTCCTCCGGTGTCAACCCATCTTCCTGTCCATCTTTTTTTATCAGCAGTTTGATATTGGCCTTGAGTTGGGACAACCACTTTCTGAAAGGGTTGATTTCCAGATCTTTTTCCTGTCCGCCTTTCCGGGCATCCAGGTCCAGGGCATCGATCACCATTTTGATCACGGGCGTGGATTTGATCATGTTGATGGAAGTGTTGAATGTCATGGTCTGGGAATGGTAGGATTCATAGTCCGTGCGCTCACCCGTGATGGGGGAACTGGAACTTTCCTTGTCAAGGATCAGTCTGGCCGAAGATTCATACACGGGTGCCACGGAATAGCTGTAAAAAGCCGTGGCCAGCACCGTGAGGATGAACACCAGGATGATCAGGGTCCGCCGTTTCATGAGCACCATCAGGTACTCGGACAGATGTATTTCTTTTTCCTGAAAAAAAGATTCAGAAGGGGTGTCTTGCATAGGGTCTCCTTGGGTTACAGCCATGATTCAGGAATATGGATCCGGTCGCCGGGCTGAAGGGGCAAATCCGGCGCATCCCCGGTCTGAACTTTTTTAAGATCAATGGTGATCACGTTACGTTCCGAGTCGGTCTGCCGGATGATCCGGGCCCGGTTGGGGGCGGCAAACTGGTCAAACCCGCCGGCCATGATGCAGGCGGCCAGGGCCGTCATCCCGGGTTGAAAATCAAACACCCCGGGTTTTTTAACCTCGCCCTGGACATAGATCTTGGTGGCGGCCTGGTTCAGTTTGGTGCCCGGCGGAATATACACGGTATCTCCCGTGGCCAGGCGGATGTTTTCCGTCATGTCGCCTTCATCCAAAAGCCGCTGCAAATCCACGATAATGGGTTTGGTGCCCCGGATGGACTGGGTGGGCACTTCCGCGTCCAGCTCCTCCAGTTCTTCCATGGCCGGTTCTTCGGCCATCCGCACCGGGTCTTTCATGCCCCGGAGTACATAGGCCAGGTTGCCCCGCTCCGGGGTCACGCCCCCGGCTTTGGCGATCAGGTCCATGATGGTGGGCATGAAATCCAGGGAAAACACCCCGGGTTCTTTGACGGCCCCGGAAATGAAAAATTGAAGGCTGCGGTATTCCTTGATCTGCAAGTGCACCTGGGGGTCCACAAAAAAGTCTCTGGCCAAAGGAGGAATGATCTGTTTTTCCAGTTCATTGATGGTGAGACCGGCTGCCGGCAGTTTACCGATGAACGGCACGGTGACATCGCCCGTATCCCCCACCACCATCTCTTTGGCCACCTGCTCTTCTCCCCCGGCCACAATGGATATCCGGACCACATCACCGGCACCCAGGCGGTACACGGCATCATCGGATGCGGCCGTTTCCGGACAGGGCACCCATACCAGCCACACGAAAAGCCCCAGAAAAGCCACCCAACTGAACTTTGAAAAATCCTGCATCATATTTCCATTTGTGTTATAAAGCATTGCAAAAAAATAATGGTATAAAGATCTTCTTTCATACCATTATTTTTCTGCTTAGACAATATGTTGATAATTTACTGACAACGACTGTCCGGGTCTATTTAGACCCCAGGTCATAATTGAATTTCGCTTTGAGCATCACATACTCATTGTCAAAACTCTTTCCAACAAAATTGGAATCCCTTTCTTCCAGTCCGCCGGAAAGTCCCACGGTAAAGAAACGGTTGATCAAATAGTCCGCACCCAGAGAAACCAGCCACCGGTCATCCTCACGGGAAGAGGTTTCATAGTCGGAGTTCTGATAATATCCGGACATAATGCAATTGATCTTTTCCATGACCAGGTAGGTAAGCCGGGCATCCAGGCGCGTGGAGGTGAAATAGGTGTCCCCCGTTCCTGAATCGTTCAGGTTGGAGCCGAAAGACAGATAAATCGAGCTTTTGGGAACGGTTCTAGCATCCGGGGGATTCTGGCCCAGCACAGACACTTTCCATACAAACTGATCAATGTCTCCGGAGGGAACGGTCCGGTCGAATTCACGATTGTGATATCCCACCCCGGCCCCGAAGGTCAGGAAATTGATCTGGTGTTTGGCATTGAGCATGAGCTGGTTGGAGGTATAATCCACGGAGTTTTTGTCATAGTCTCTTTCCCAGAGCTGATAATTCAGGTCAAAGGATGTTTTGGGAGTGAACCGGTAAAGCCAGGTGAGCCCGCCCCGGTTTTCCACAGAATCCTCCCCCTGGCCGGGGCCGTCATCTGAATAATCTGTGTACAGGTTGGTGTATTTGACACCTAAGCTGAACTTATCACCGAACTTGTAATTCACTCCGGGAGAAAACCGGTTCAGGGTGTATTTGTACCGGTCCACGCTGTTGTCGTTGGCATCGGCACTGGCCGGATCCCGGGTTTTGATAAACGTGTTGTCCAGTCCCAGCAGCACCCGCTGGGACACCTGGCTCTGGAAGCGGAACGCGGCATTGTGAGCGGTGTAGTCAAATTCATCCGCATCCAATTGACCGGGCATGTTTTCATCCTGGTCATCATACATGAAGCGCTGGAAAGAGTAATCCAGAGACATCAGAGTTTTGCCTGTAGTGTACCCTAAGTTGATGCCGGGTTTGACCGTGTAGGTATACACACTTTTTTCTGCGTTTTCCGCTTTATGAAAGTTGCTGTCTGACTGCCAGTCCACCTGGATATGGGGTTTGACCAGCAGGCGCTCCTGGGCAAAGGCCGGGCTGCCCGTCAGGACAAGGCATAAGGCCGCCAGAACACTGACGATGATATAGTAGGGGTAAAACGATTTCATAGGTAATCTCCAGTCCTCGTAATTATTGAATATCCATTCCCTTTAAGATTATTATACCGGATCTTCTTTCCGTCGGATCAAACCGGACTTGCATCCTGCTCATCCGGAGGCAGGGGCGGTTCTGGTTCTGGTTCGGGTTCTGGTAGTGGTTCGGGTTCGGGTTCGGGTTCTGGTTCGGGTTCGGCTTCCTGTTGCTGCTGTTGCTGCTGTTCTTGTTGTGCTTGTTCCTGTCCTTGTTCTGAGCCGGTTTGTGAGGCTTCAGAGACAGCTTCGACATCCTGGCCGGTTTCCTGGGCGGCCTGGGTGGCACCTGAATTGGCACCTGAACTGGCGGCACCGGATACAGTTGCACTATCCTGGCCGGTTTCAACTGCAGCACTGGCAGCACCGGAGGTGGCACCGCTGCTGGCGGCACTGGCAGCGGCTGCTGTATCCTGACCCGTGGCGGCGGCTTCTCTCACGGCACCAGACGTGGCACCTGAAGCAGCGGCATTCGCGGCGGCTGCTGTGTCCTGACCCGCTGCGGCGGCAGCTCTCACGGCACCGGAAGTAGCACCTGAAGCAGCGGCATTGGCAGCAGCGGCTGTGTCCTGACCCGCTGCGGCGGCAGCTCTCACGGCACCGGAAGTAGCACCTGAACTGGCAGAACTGGCGGCGGCGCCTGTATCCTGACCCGTCGCTACAGCAGCTTCCACGGCCCCGGAAGTGGCGCCTGAACCGGCTGACTGGGTCACGGCAGCCACATCCTGTCCGGTCGCTGTGGCAGCTTCCACGGCGCCGGAGGTGGCACCTGAACTGGCTGACTGAGTCACGGCAGCCACATCCTGACCCGTTTCAACAGCGGCCTCCACGGCACCCGATGTTGAACCGGAACCGGCAGCCTCGGCGGCAGCCGCAGGGCTCTGTCCGGCGTTGACAGCAGCTGACACTGCGGCAGATGTTGCCTGTTTGGAGACGGCTTCCGGGTCTTCACCGGCGGCGACGGCCCGCTTGACCGCTCTTTTGGTGGCTTCTTTGACTGCCTGGGAATTTCCAGCAGCTGCGGCTGCCTGAATCTCCGCCTGCTCCTGGGGGGTCAGCTGGGCGATGGCCTGATCAGCAACCAGACCCAACAAAGCCATGGCTGCCAGGGCCAGGACCATCAATCGGACTTGTCTGACGAGGATCTTCATAGGGTTTCTCCTTTTTTATTTTTTGATTATTACCAAATCAAAATATTTTCAAAAATTTATCGCACCCCGTATATTTCCGGTCCGGGAATGGTTCCCGGCACCAGGAGATGGTTCTGATAACTGTTCAGGATTCTTTTGAAGTATTTGATATGTATCGGCCGAATCAATTAATTTGTTCAGTTTTTTTTCAGCTGTTTTCATGCGGTACTTTCTGCCCGGATGAATATCAGATCCCAGACAGAAAATCTGGTTGTTCTGTGCCAGGGTTCTGGCCATTTTAAGGGGTCCTCGCCCAAAATCACCCGTAAGGCTCCCGGCGGTCACCTGAACCCGGGCTCCCTGGAAAATAAGATCCGCAGCCAGCCCGTGCTGGGACATAATCATGGGATTTCGCTCAGCATGGGCGATAATAGGAATAATCCCCCGTTCTTTGAGCTGATGAATCATTTTAAAAAACGCATGCGGGATAAACATGGGCGGCAGTTCCAGCAGCAGATAACGGCCCGTATTTCCCAGTGTCAGCAGATCACCGGCATCAAACCGGGCCACCAGATCGTGATTGACCCGGATCTCCGCGCCGGGCAGAATCCGGATGTCCACACCGGCCCGGTCCACGGCATGGCACAGTTCCTGCCAGGCAGCAAGAATGTCTGTTTTTTTGCAATCATACACCCCGTCACAGCAGTGGGGCGTGGCAAATATGACCTTGACACCCTGATCCACAGCCTGAATAACGAAATCCATTGACTGCTGAATGCTTTGAGCACCGTCGTCCAGTGCCGGTAAAATGTGTGAATGGGTGTCGATCATAATTACTGTTTATTGCCTGATTACGATGAATAGATTTTATTTTGTTCACAATGGCTACTGTTTTAACCTCAAACGACCGGCATTGTCAATAAGAGAAAACCCCTATTTTTTAAATTTTTCACACAAATTTTTTCCGGCTCAGCAAAAGCAACACCTCCCGGGCCGCCTCTTCCGGGGTGATGCGGGTGGTGTCAATGCGCAGTTCCGGCTGTTTCGGGGTTTCATAGGGATCGTCCACCCCTGTGAACCCTTTGAGGAGTCCGGCCCGGGCTTTGGCGTACATGCCTTTACGATCTCTTTTTTCGCATTCCGTGATGGGGGTGGATACATGGATTTCAAAGAAACCGCCGTAGTGTTCAATGGCTTTGCGGATTTCGTCTCTGGTGCGCTGGTAAGGAGCGATGGGGGCGCAGATGGCAATGCCCCGGTTTTTGGTGATCTCCGAGGCCACAAATCCGATGCGCCGCACATTGATGTCTCTGTGTTCCCTGGAAAAATTGAGTTCCGAAGACAGGTGGCGGCGGACAATGTCCCCGTCCAGAAGCGATACGGGCCGGGTCCCCATCTCCAGGAACCGGGCATACAGCACTTTGGCAATGGTGGATTTGCCGGCCCCGGACAGGCCCGTGAAAAAAATGGTGAATCCCTGGCGGGCCGGGCTGGGATAGGAGCGGTCCAGCTCTTGGATCACTTCGGGAAATGTGGCCCAGTCCGGGATTTTCTTGCCCTTCCTGATCCGGTCCCGGATATCTTTGCCCGTAAAAGAAATGGTTTCTCTGGACCCGTTCACCTCGGAGGCCAGGCAGAACTCATCGTCAAAGGGCAGATACACCATTTCTTCAAAAAACACGGGATCAATGCCCAGTTCTTTAGCCGCTTCAGATGCCAGGGCCTCGGCCCGGTCCGCGGGGTAAAAGGGTTTTCCGCTGCTGTCATTGCCCGGGCTGGCATGGTTGTGTCCGATCACAAAATGGGTGCATCCGAAATTTCTGCCGATGATCATGTGCAGGACCGCGTCTCTGGGGCCTGCCATGCGCATGGCCAAAGGCAGCAGGTTGAGCAGGTGGGAGTTGGGGGGATAGTGAGTCCCAACTTTTTGATAGCAGCGCATGCGGGTGTAGTGGTCGAAATCGTCCGGACCGGGAATGCCGGCCGCGGGCAGCAGCAGCAGATTGGCCCGGGCTTTCTGCATGGCCTGGATGGTCATCTCGAACTGGGGCCGGTGAATGGGCTGCCGGGTCTGGAATCCCACAATGCGGTGCCATCCCAGCTTGCGGAAGCGTTCCCGCACTTCGGCCGGGGTCAGGCGGATTCCGGGGAAATCCGGGTGAATGGGCAGGTTCAGGGCCTGGATGGGACCGCCGATATAGTGGGATCCGCATTTGCTGCGCAGATAATCCACCCCCGGGTGGGCCGGATCCCGGGTCCCGTACACGGCCAGGGCTTCATTGTCCTTGTCCACGGGCCAGATGTCTTCCAGGGTCATGACGCCCAGCAGAAATCCTTCCGGATCCCGGAGCACCACGGACTGGCCCGCCTCCAGGGCGGCAGCCTGCGTGTCATGAATATCCAGGCAAATGGGCACAGGCCACAGATCCCCGGATGACAGGCGCATGCGGTCCAGCACGGATTCGTAATCCACCCGGGTCATGAAACCGGTCAACGGGGAAAATACCCCGGTGACCAGCAGTTCGAAATCACAGATCTGCCGCTCGTTGAGAATCACATCCGGCAGGGTGGATGTCAGTTTCTTGAGCACCTGATGCTGTGGGTCATCCACCAGCAGATTGACAATGGTTGCGTCATCCATGATCCACTCCTTGTTCAAGCTTGTTCACGCATGGCCCGGAAACACAAAAAGGGGCAGCGCCGAACGCTGAACCCCTTAGTTTCTTTGGTAGCGGGGGAAGGATTTGAACCAACGACCTTCGGGTTATGAGCCCGACGAGCTACCAGACTGCTCCACCCCGCATCAATTCGACTAATATAGGGCAATTATTCTTTTCCGTCAAGCACTTTTTTTAATTCTGCCATCGTAGGTGTGGCCGTGCCCACTTTGCCCACCACAATACCGGCCCCGGCATTGGCCACCACGGCACTGTCCAGAAAAGATGCGCCCGATGCCAGACCTAAACCCAGCAAAGAGATGACCGTGTCCCCGGCCCCGGACACATCAAATACCTGCCGGGCCCTTGATGCGATCACATGGGGGGCGGCATTTTTTTCAAACAGCACCATGCCGTGTTTGCCGCAGGTGATCACCAGCCGATCCAGGGCCACGGTGTTTAAAAGCGATTCACCGGCGGCAAACAGATCTTTCTGGCAGGTGATGTCCATGTTGGCGGCCACGGCCGCTTCTTTCTGGTTGGGTGTGAGCACGGACACCCGGGCGTATTTGTCAAATTTCAGGGATTTAGGGTCTGCCAGGGTCAGGACCCCGTGTTTCCGGGCCAGGTCCACGGTATGGGCCACCAGCTCGGAGGTCACCAGTCCTTTGTCATAATCGGAGATAATGATCAGGTCCACCTGGTCCATCATGCCGGTCATGATGTCCTTGAGCCGGGCCAGCGTCTCCGGGCTGATGGGCCGCCGCACTTCCCGGTCAATGCGCAGCACCTGCTGGCTGGAAGCGATGATCCGTGTTTTCAGGGTGGTGGGACGGTCCGGTTCGCTGATGATGCCGTGGGTGCAAACCCCTGAATCTTTGAGCTTTTCCAGGATCATCCGGCCGGCCTTGCCGGTTCCGGCCGTGCCGATGGCCGACACTTGCGCGCCCATGGCAGTGAGGTTGTTGATCACGTTCCCGGCCCCGCCCAGGGTGTGGTTTTCTCTTTCCACGGCCACAACGGGCACGGGGGCTTCCGGTGAAATGCGGTCCACCCGGCCCCACAGGTATTCATCGATCATCAGATCCCCGATCACGAGAACTCGAATCTGTTGAAACCGATCAATATCCATGGTCATGAATCCAGCAGCCGGGACAGCATGGCTCTAAGTTCATCATAATCCCTTGTCACGGAAATATCCGGGTATTCTGCCGCCACGGTTTCCGGGGGTTTAAAGAAAAATCCATGGTCTGCAGCCTGAATCATGGCAATATCATTATAAGAATCCCCGAAAGCGATCACCTGATAGTTCAAGGCCTGAAACGCCTGCACGGCTTTCTGTTTCTGGTTGTCAATACGCAGATTGTAATGGGTGATATTGCCCTGGGCATCCATGGTCAGGCTGTGGCACAACAGCGTGGGAAACCCCAGTTTGGCCATCAGGGGCCGGGCAAACTCTTCAAACGTATCCGATAAAATAATGAACTGGGACCGGGACCGGATCCAGTCCAGCGTTTCTTTTGCGCCGGGCAAGGGATCCAGGGTGGCGATGACCTGCTGAATGTCCTGGATTGTCAGGTGATTGTCCTTTAAAATGGCCAGACGTTTTGACATCAGAACATCATAGTCTTTAATGTCCCGGGTGGTCAGCCGCAATTCCTTGATACCGGTTTTTTTTGCCACATTGATCCAGATTTCCGGTAAAAACACCCCTTCCAGATCCGCCACAATCAGTTTCATTGTGCCTCCTCATCTTCAATACGGATCACCATGGGACGCTTTATCACGCAATCGGTTTCCGTGATCCGGCCCAAAGCCCGCTGGATCCATTCCTCTTTGGCCACATGGGTGATCATGACCACGGGGACAGTCCCGCTGGCATTGCGCCCCTGCTGCTGCACGGAGCTGATGCTGATTTTGTTCTCCCCCAGGATGCCGGCAATCCGGGACAGCACCCCGGGATGGTCCTGGGCCTCGAACCGCAGGTAATATCGGGTCATGAGTTCGTTCATGGACAAAATGGGAATATGCCGGATATTTTCTTGCGGATACCCCAGGATGGGGACCCGGCCCGTGGACCCTGCGATGATATTTCTGGCAATGTCGGCAATGTCGCTGAGCACGGCCGATGCTGTGGGCATCATTCCGGCCCCGTGACCATAGAGCATGGTTTTGCCCGTGGCATCCGCATCAATGGCAATGGCGTTCATGGAATGGTCCACATGAGACAAGGGATTGGTGTTGTCGATCATGGTGGGATGGACCCGGGCTTCCACATGATCCTTGTGACGCTTGCCGATGGCCAGCAGCTTGATGGTGTAGCCGAATGATTTGGCAAATTCAATGTCCATGGGCGTGATGTCCCGGATGCCTTCCACATGGATATCGGACAGATTGATTTCCATGCCGTGGGCCAGGGCATTGAGAATGGCCAGTTTATGGGCCGTGTCATGGCCGTCGATGTCCAAAGAAGGTTCGGCTTCGGCAAACCCCAGTTCCTGGGCGGTTTTCAGGGCCTCTTCAAATGTGGACCCGTCCTTTGAGATCCGGGAGAGGATATAGTTGCAGGTCCCGTTCAAAATGGCGGACATGGAGTTGATGTCATTGGCCACCAGGGATTCCCGCAATGTTTTGATGATGGGCATGCACCCGCCGCAGCTGGCTTCAAACATCAAATCCACCCGGTTTTTCCGGGCCGTCTCCACCAGTTCACCCCCGCAGGCGGCCAGCAGGGCCTTGTTGGCCGTGACCACATGTTTGCCGTTTTCAAGGGCCGTCATGATAAACTGTCTGGCCGGGGTGTGCCCGCCGATGAGTTCCACCACCACATCGATATCCGGGTCCGTCAATACGGCCATGGCATCCGTCACCAGGGCCGGGGTTGAAAGATCAATACCGCGGTCCGTGTCAATGTCGAGATCTGCAATGGTTTTCAGGTTCAGATGGGCCCCGGTCCGGGATGCCAGCAGCCGGCTTTTCCGGGTCAGCAGGTCAGCCACCCCCGTGCCCACCACCCCCAGCCCGAGGATGCCGATGTGGATAGTTTTCATGGCGTTTTTTCTCCGAAAATGGATCCGTTAATTTCAAACCACAGGTTAAGTTTGGATAAATACATGATAACTGCGGCCATGTCAAAAAGCTTTTGACTTTTAAGGCCCGACTGTTTATCATCTTAGGGTTTTATTGACAGCCAATTGCCCAGACAAGGTGAATTTCATGAATGATTCTTTAACATATGCAGATGCCGGGGTTGATATCGACAAAGCCAACCAGCTGGTGGACCGGATCAAGGATATTGCCCGATCCACTCCCAGATCCGGTGTCATGGGAGAAATCGGCGGATTCGGCGGCCTGTTTTCTCTCAATCTGTCCAATATACCCAATCCCGTACTGGTCAGTTCCACGGACGGGGTGGGCACCAAACTGAAAATTGCATTTCTCATGGACCGGCATGACACCATCGGCATCGATCTGGTGGCCATGTGCGTCAACGACATCATTGTCCAGGGCGCCAAACCGTTGTTTTTTCTGGATTACCTGGCCATGGGCCGGCTGGACAACACCGTGGCGGAACAGATCATCAAAGGCATTGCCAAAGGCTGCACCAAAGCCGGATGCGCGCTGATCGGCGGGGAAACCGCTGAAATGCCGGGGATTTATCAACCCGGTGAATATGATCTGTCCGGGTTTTCCGTGGGCATTGTGGACAACAATAAAATTATCGACGGCTCCTACATCCGTCCGGGACATCAGCTCATCGGCTTAGGGTCCAGCGGTGTTCATTCCAATGGATTTTCTTTGGTCAGAAAAATATTTTTCGATCACTGCAAATTTGATGTACACACCCACATGCCGGAACTGGGCACCACGCTGGGAGAGGAACTGCTGCGGCCCACCACCATTTATGTGCCCTCTATCCACAATCTGATGCGGGATCTGCCCGTTCACGGACTGGCCCATATCACGGGGGGCGGCATTGATGAAAACATCATCCGGGTGATTCCGGATGCCTGCAAAATCCTGATCCGAAAAAATGCCTGGGAAAGACCGCGCATATTTGACCTGCTCCAGTCTTCCGGCCATGTGTCGGATGCTGAGATGCACCGGACCTTTAACAACGGCATCGGCATGATTCTGGTGATTCCGGAAAAATCGACCGAAGACGTCATGGACCGGCTCAAGGCCATGAATGAGCCGGCGTTTTTCATCGGTGAAGTCACGGACAGAAAAAATAATGAAGCACAGGTCCAGTGGATCTGATTGTTTATAATCGTTCCGGTTCTTTATGATTGTTCTGGGTATTGAATCGTCGTGTGATGAAACCGCCGCCGCCGTCGTAGACGGACACAACCGGATTCTGTCTTCAGTGATCGCATCCCAGGTGGATGCGCACAGACCTTATGGCGGCGTGGTTCCGGAGCTGGCCTCCCGCATGCATGTCCAGGCCATCACCCCCGTGGTGACCCGGGCCATGGATGAGGCCAACCTGTCGATTCAAGATATTGACGGGGTGGCGGCCACCCGGGGACCCGGGCTTGTGGGGGCGCTCCTGGTGGGATTTACCTTTGCCAAAGCCTTTGCCTGGGCCAAAAACCTGCCTTTTGCCGGGGTCAATCACCTGGAAGCCCATATTCATTCCCTGCTGTTATGCCGGCCGGCCCCTGAGTTTCCCTTTATCGCCCTGGTGGTGTCGGGCGGACATACCAATATTTATCATGTGGTTTCCGACAACCGGTTTGAACTGATGGGCCAGACCCGGGACGATGCCGCCGGAGAAGCCTTTGACAAAGTCGCCAAAACCTTGGGACTGGGATATCCCGGAGGTCCCGTGATCGAGGCGATGGCCAGGGACCGTGACCCCGGGGATATTGTGTTTCCCAGGTCCCTGCTGGAAAAAGGCAGTTTTGATTTCAGTTTTTCAGGGCTTAAATCCGCCGTGGCCCGGTATGTTCATGAGCATCCGGTTCAAACCCGTGACGATAAAGCCCGGGTGGCGGCCGCATTCCAGGCGGCAGTCGTCGATGTGGTGTGCGAAAAACTGGTGGCGGCAGCCCAATCCCGGCACTGCCGGCAGATCGGTATTTCCGGCGGGGTGTCCGCCAACCAGACCCTGGTGGCGGCCCTGACCCGCCGGGCGGCCCGGTATCAGATTGAAGTCATTGCCCCGCCCGTGTCTTTGTGCGGGGACAATGCCGCCATGGTGGCGGCCCGGGGCGCGGTCATGATCCGGGACGGCCATCTCTGCGGCCTGGATAAGGACGTGTTTTCCAGGGCCCTGAACCTGTCTGCCTGACCCAGGATCACAAACGATCCGGTTTTTTCCATCCTAAGTACGCTTCCTTGTACCGGTATATTCTTTGAACGCACATCCGGCCGGATGCCCGGGCTTTGGGGTCGGATGACAGCTGCCGGGTCAGGGCCATGACGGCTTTTTCAATGTCCGGCCCCTGGTGACAGATCAGAGCCAGATCAATTTCAGATGCCAGAATCCGGGCCATGCAGACATCCATATCCTGATCAATGGCTTTCATATCCAGATCATCCGTGAGTACCAGGCCGTCAAATCCCAGGGTGTGCCGGATCAAATCATGGGCAATGGCCTTGGACAGGCTGGCCTGCCACCGGGGATCCAGCCGGGGGTACAGGATATGGGAGATCATGATACCGGCCGCATCCGCACGCACGGCCGCCTCAAAGGGAAGCAGGTCCACGGCCTTTAGTTCAGACAGTTCCACATCCAGTTCAGGCAGATGATGGTGGGAATCCAGCACGGTGCGGCCGATGCCCGGAAAATGCTTGGCCACGGCCATGATACCCGATGATTGCAGGGTCTGGATCACGGTGGTGCCCAGATCCGCCACGGCCTCAGCGTTTCCGGGAAACGCCCGGGTTTTCATGATGGAATCCGTGCCCGGGGGCACCACATCCATGACCGGCGCCAGATTCATGTTGATCCCGGCCTGCTTGAGTTCTCCGGCCGTGATCCGGGCAAAGGCGGCTGCCTGTTCCCGGGTTCGGATCAACGGGTTGCCGTCAAACTGGGTGAACGGGGGCGAAAGCCGGGACACGGCCCCGCCCTCCTGGTCCACGGCAATGAACAGCGGAGGCAGATTCAAGGATGCGGCATATGCCTGGGCACGGGCGCACAGGGCGGCCACCTGATCCGGGGAAACGATATTGGGCTTAAACAAAATAATGCCCCCGGCCTGATACTCACGGATAATGGTTTCCAGATCCTTGTTGAATTTTGTCCCGTTGAATCCCAGCATCAACCGCTGGCCGGCCAGGTGCCGGATCATTTTATCCATGCAGGTGGTCACTTGCCTGTTTCAACTGCTGCGTCACCTGTTCAGACAGGTCCCCGGCCTGTGTCAGGTGGGCCGCAATGGTGTCCAGCCCGGCCTGTTTTGCTTTTTTGGCCCAGGAATAATAATTGTCCTTGTGGCTGTCATTGTGATCCACCCAGTGGGCCAGAAGCACGGCCAGTTTTTCTTTGGTGGACATGTCCGGTTTTCCGTCATGGGGATGGGTATGATCATGTTCGTGGGGATGGGCATGTTCGTGAGTATGGTCATGTTCGTGGGTATGATCATGGGGATGGTCATGTTCATGGGGATGGCTGTGTTCGTGTTTGTGACTCATAAAAGCACTCCATTTAAATAATTTTCCAGAACCACAGGTTCCGGGATATGTTGACTCATGGGCCGCCAGTCGCTGAACGCACTGATTTCAATGCCGTTGTAAATGATGGACACTGGACGATCCGCAGACACCACCACCACGATAATCCCTGAATTGGCGGCGGAAAACCGCAGCGCGGAATTGTACCGGGCCCCCCGGGCCATTTTTTCCCATTCAATGGTGCGGCCGTCCAGCAGACAGGCAAATCCATGGATACAGGTGTCTGCGGTCAGATGAACGGCCCCGTCGATTTTCAGCAGAGAACAGGCCAGTTCAATGTTCCGGGTTTCCATCAGGCTTAAAGGCGGGTCCAGCACATGGCCGGACAGCCGCGTGGGCGGATCATTGAGGTCGATCACCAGGGTGCAGCCATGGCGGGCCCGGCCCGCATTGTGCACCAGATGGGACACCACCTGGAAAAGCACCGTGGCCCGGTCCGTGTCCAGATCCGTGTCCAAAAGCAGTTCTTCCAGCTCCACCAGCCGGGCCTCCCGGGTGATGGAATGAAAACTGCCGTCAAAAAACGACGCAATCCGGGTGTCCTTGATGTCCAGAAACCCGTAATCCCCCCGGAAATGGACCGCAATCGCATCATCAGGCACGGGTTCATCCGTGATGCCGATGATGGTCCGGCCGTCGGACACCAGTTTTCTGTGGGAATCTTCCACGGCCACCATCAGCTTGCGGATATGTTTGATATTAAACAGCTGAGGCCGCTGATGTTTTTGAATCCGGGTGATGAATTCAATTTTTGCAATCTGTGCGGGATCACAGAAAAACAGCACCCCTCTGGGCCAGGCCCCCTCTTCCCGGGTTTTGGAAATTTCCAGGACATGGTTTAAAATGGCCGGCACCTGAAGTTTGCTGTCATGGGCCAGGTGCCGGTCCCGTTGATCCACAATATGATCGGCAATGGCCTGCAGGGCATAATTTTCAAGGGCATATTCCGATGAATGAATCGGGGCGTTTTTACCGTTATAATCATGAATCAGCAGCGTGGCCGCCTGTTCCAGCCACCGCTGGGCCGGATAAATGGAACATAAATCCGGATGGTGCTCCGTGAACCAGGCCTGGTAAAAAAAATCACTGCAGCAGCAGCCGTATGAAATCAGGCCGGAAAGGGCCAGATCGTTTTCCGGAATCTGAAACCCTTCGGGCTGCCCATCAATGACCGTGCGGATCCGGGTTTGCCACTGACTTTCTTTAGCGCTGAACATGGTGTGGATCTTCACCCCGTGTCCCCGGAGCAGATCCTGGGGATCCAGCACCTTCACAGGGTCTGCCGGATCTGCGGCATAAATCAGCGCGACCCGGCTGGGGTGTGAAAACTTGGACAACCCTTCGGTCACCCCGTTGATGATATTGGCCACACACAATTTTCGATACAGCGCCTGATCCATTTTCACCCTGACCTTTATTCCACAAATCCGTTTATGAGTGATACCCATGTTTCCTGCAATTTATCAAGTTTTTTTTCCCTGGCCTTTGCCCGGGTATTGTAAAATAATCTCAAGGTTGGTATTGAAGGAACAAAAACACCCCGGAGGCCACATGCGACTATTTTCTTTTCTTTTGGTAAGTTTGATTCTTGTTTTCAGCACGGTTGCGGGCTATTCCCAATCCCGTACCGGCTATGTCACAGACCGGCTGATTCTGACCTTCCGGCAGGGGCCCGGACCGTCGTATCCCGTGGTGAAAACCCTGGAAAGCGATACCCGGATGACCCTTTTAGATGAACAGGGCGGGTATTACAAGGTGCGGCTGTCAAGCGGTGACACGGGTTGGGTGGAGCAGCAGTTTGTGACATTTGATACGCCCAAATCCCAGATAATCCAACAGATGAAACAAGAACATGCCGCGTTGAAAAAACAGTTCACAGAATTGTCCACGGCCCATGAACAGCTCAAAAACAAGCTGGCAACCATGTCCGAAAATACGGAAGATCTCTACCAGGTCCTGGAAAAAAACAAACGACTGGAAAACGAGAACCAGCAGCTGGCCGCAAGGGTTGCAGCGCTGGAAAATGAATCAGAAAACCTGTTTAAGACCCGTATGATCAAATGGTTTCTGGCCGGGTTCGGGGTCATTTTTATCGGATGGATTCTGGGCCAGACCGTTTCAGGCAGAAACCGCAGACAAAGTTCTTTGCTCCAGTAAGTCTCATCCCAGGGATTGCACTTCAGTTCACCCGCCTGCCGGGCAGGGCCTGTGATATCATTTCAGACATGAAACATTGTTTTCTTCTTGACACCTGTGTCTTAAAGCGGTTTATTGTATCCATAAATAAATATGTCCGAGACCAACGGGTTGCCCGCAATCCCGGGGATGACTTAACTTTTTTTGAAAGGAGCTGACCTTGGCCGACCAAAGTGCATATGAAAAAAAAATCTGGCTGAATTCCTATGAGCCCAATATTCCGGGCACCATTGATTTTGAAGACATTCTGGTGCCGCAATATCTGACCCAGTCGGCAGATCAGTTTCCGGACCATACGGCCCTGATTTTCCAGGGGTACCAGGTGAGTTTTAAAGAACTCAATGACATGGTGGGAAAATTTGCCGCCGGGCTCAAGGATTTCGGTATCCAAAAAGGGGACAGCGTGGCCATTCTTCTGCCCAATGTGATCCCCTGTGTGGTGGCGTATTATGCCATTTTAAGAATCGGGGGCATTGTGGTGTTTAACAACCCGCTGTACTCGGACCGGGAGCTGGAACATCAGTTTACGGATTCCAAATCCAAATTTCTCATCACCCTGGATCTGTTGGTGGAACGAATGGTGACACTGCGGGAAAAAACCGATATCAAAACCATTGTGTACACCTCCATCGGCGATTATCTGCCGTTTGTCAAGCGGCTTCTGTTCCCGCTGGTGGCCAAGAAAAAAGGCCTGGCAAAAGATGTATCCCCGGCCCCGGATCTGCATGCGTTCAAAGATATCATGGCCAAATACAGTCCGGATACCACCCAGGCGGACCTGACCTTTGATGATGTGGCCATGTACCAATATACGGGCGGCACCACGGGGGTTTCCAAGGGGGTTGTCCTCACCCACGGGAATATCTCGTGTCAGATTCAGCAGATCGAGACCTGGTTTCCGGAATTTGACAAAGGCGCGGAAATCATGCTGGGGGCATTGCCTTTTTTCCATGTATTCGGCATGTCCGTGTCCATGAACCTGGCCATCCGCCTGGCCTGGGCCAATGTGCTGGTGCCCAAGCCCCAGGCGGAACCGTTGCTGGAAGCCATTTCCAAATTCAAGGTCACGTTTGCGCCCCTGGTTCCCACCATGTATATCGGCATACTGGATCATCCGGATCTGGAACATACGGACCTGACCAGCATCAAAGGCTGTTTTTCCGGAAGCGCGCCGTTGCCCGTGGAAGTGATCAATAAATTTGAGAAAAAAACCGGCTCCATTATTGTGGAGGGATTCGGTCTCACGGAATCGTCTCCCGTGACCCATGTGAATCCGTTCCGGGGCCGGCGCAAGGTCGGCAGCATCGGGGTGCCCCTGCCTGACACGGAATGCCGGATCGTGGACCTGGAAGACCCGGCCAAAGAGATGCCTGCAGGAGAACCCGGCGAGCTGCTCATGCGGGGACCCCAGATCATGAAAGGGTATTTGAACAAACCCGAAGAAACCGCCAAAACCCTGACCAAAGAAGGGTTTCTGTGCACCGGCGATGTGGCGAAAATGGATGAGGACGGCTATTTCTACATTGTGGACCGCATCAAGGACATGATCATCTCCGGGGGATACAATGTCTATCCCAGGGACATCGATGAGGTGCTGTATGAGCACCCCAAAATTGTGGAAGCCTGTGCCGTGGGCATTCCGCATGCCAAACGCGGGGAATCCATCAAAGCGTTTGTGGTACTCAAACAGGGCCAGACCCTGACGGAAAAAGAGGTGATCGATTATTGTGCCGAAAGACTGGCCCGATACAAACTGCCCGTGGCCGTGGAATTCCGGGAAGAGCTTCCCAAATCCAATGTCGGCAAAATTCTGCGCAAAGATTTGCGCAAACAGCAGGAAGAAGTCTGATTGAACATCCGGCCGGCACGGAAGCGGACCGTGCCGGCCGGGACAACGGCATTTTTTTCATGGACTGCACAAAGTTTTACCCACGGAGATACGGGTCCTGGTCCCATTCATATATGCTGATTTCCAAATTCAAATATTTGTGATATGATCCCATTCGATTTTCAACCGGCAGTTAATTTAAAAAGAAAAGGATCTTCCCACCATGGAAATCAATCATTACGAATTTGAGTACGGCGAATACGGCGAAACCACGGGTGTCACCATCAATCTTCGCGGATTTGACATTCTTCGCTTCAACAATATCAGCAAAGGCACGGCATTCTCCATTGAAGAACGGATCCGCCTCAAGCTGAGCGGATATCTTCCCTTCCGGGTCAAAACCCTGGAAGAACAGGTGCAGAACAGCCTGGATATCATTGCCAAAAAAGAAAATGATATTGAAAAATTCATCTACATCCGAAGCCTGTACGACCGCAACGTGGTTCTGGCCCATGCCGTGATCGCCAGCGATGTCACCCAGTTTCTGCCCATTATCTATACCCCCACCGTGGGCCTGGCCTGCCAGCAGTATTCCAGTATGTTCCGCCGGGCCAACGGGATCCATCTGTTTCCCGACAATATCGACTATGCGGAATATATTCTGGCCAACTACACGGACAAGGACATCCGGGTGGCCGTGGTCACGGACAACCAGGGCATCTTAGGCTTAGGGGACCAGGGGGCCGGGGGTATTCCCATCTGCCTGGGCAAACTGATGCTGTACACCCAGGGCGCGGGCATCGCTCCCTGGCACTGCCTGCCCATTTCCCTGGATGTGGGAACCGACAATCAAACGTTGCTGGATGACCCCGGGTATCTGGGCTGGCGGAACAAACGCCTGACAGGAGAGGCCTATGACCGGTTTATTGAAAAATTCGTCAACGCCTTTAAAAAAGTGTTTCCCAAAGCCCTGTGCCAGTGGGAGGATTTTTCCAAACAAACCGCGTTTTCCGTGCGGGACAAATACCTGGACCAGGTGATCTCGTTCAACGATGATATCCAGGGCACGGGGTCCATCACTTTGGCCGGTATTCTGGCGGCCATGAAATCCAAAAATGAATCCTTGACCGACCAGGTGTTTCTGGTGAACGGGGCCGGTGCCGGGGGCGTGGGCATTGCCGAACAGATCTGGACCGAACTCATTGAACAGGGCATGGATGAAACGGCGGCCAGAAAGCGCATTTTCACCATGGATTCCAAAGGTGTGGTCACCACGGACCGGGATCTGGAACCTTATAAACACAAATTCGCCCAGGATCCGGCCGACCTGCCCTGGTTGAAAACACAGGCAGACAATACATTGAAAAATGCCATTCTCCAGGCAAAAGTCACGGTACTCATCGGCACTTCCGGCCAGACCGGCTGCTTTGACCCGTCCATTGTGGATGCCATGATGCAGATTTCAAAAAAACCGGTCATTCTGCCTTTGAGCAATCCCACCACCAATGCGGAGGCCCTGCCCAAAGATCTGTACCAGTGGAGCAACGGCCAGGCCCTGGTGGCCACGGGATCGCCCTTTGCCCCCGTGACCCACAACGGCAAATCATACCGCATCGGCCAGATGAACAATGCGTTTGTGTTTCCGGGCATCGGTCTGGGAATTGTGGCGTCCGGCGCCACCCGGGTGCTGCCCGTATTTTTCTCTGCCGCAGCCCATGCCGTGGCCGGGTTTATCTCGGATCAGGACCTGGCGGACGGGATTTTGTGTCCGCCCCTGGATCAGCTGAGAGAAGTGTCCATTGCCGTGGCCAAACAGGTGGGGGCCGAAGCCATCAACGCCGGCGTGACCGGGGATGGATGCGCGTTTTCCCGGTTCAAGCACAACAATGATCCGGAACGGCTCAACACCCTGATCGATCACATGGTGTGGAACCCGGTCTATTATTAACCCATGTACGGGTGGACCGGACACATTGCCCTCATTGATCTGACCCGGGGACAGATCCGCACCCTGTCTCTGTCCCCGGAAACCTATGCCGGGCATATCGGGGGCCGGGGCTTAGGGGGACTGTTTGTGCGCCCGGCCGCCCCCCTGGGCTGGGACCATGAAGATATGCCTGTCTGCCTGTTCACCGGTCCTTTGACCGCCACCATTGCCCCGACTTCCGGCCGATGCCACATGATGTCCATCTCCCCGTTGACCGGGCTGGTGGGGGATGGATCCATGGGCGGGAAAATGGGGGTTCAGCTCAAACGGGCCGGATGGGACGGTCTGGTCATCACGGGAAAAAGCGATACCCCCGTGGGCATCCATATTCAGGACAACCAGATCACACTGGCGCCGGCCGGCCGGTTATGGGGCATGCCCGCGGACCGGGTTCATGACACACTGGCCCCGGGAAAAGACAGTCTGGCCTGTATCGGCCCGGCCGGGGAAAACGGGGTGCGGTTTGCCGCCGTGATCACGGATCAATATCATGCGGCTGGCCGCACAGGCTTAGGCGCAAGCTTAGGTGTCAAAAAAATCAAATATATCCGGGTGTCCGGCACGGGCCGCACCCGGGTCAAATATCTGAAAATGCTCAAACAGGCCAGAGAAGACATTGTCCGGCTCACGGCCGCCTCTCCCGCGCTCATGGGGCAATTCGGACTGTCCCGCCTGGGCACGGGGGCCCTGTACGATCTGATGGACAACCGATGCATGATGCCTACCCATAATTTCACGGCCACCCGGTTTGACCCGGCATCCCGCCTGAACGCCCATGCCTATGCCGCGGCATTTCAGCCCAGACGGCACGGGTGCAAAGGATGCCATATTTTGTGCAAAAAAATCGCCACCCGGTCCGATCCCGGGGCAAGTCTGCCTGAATTTGAAGCCATGTCCCATTTCACGGCCCTGATCGGTCTGGACGACATCCACGCGGTGACGGCCGCCAACCAGGTATGCAACCGGCTGGGCATGGACACCATTTCAGCGGCATCGGCCCTGGCCTGTTTCCGGGAAATCACGGGCCGGGATCTGACACCCGAATCCCTGATGACCCTTCTGGAAGATATCGCGTTTGACCGGGGACAAGGCAAAGACCTGAAACACGGGGCCGCCCATTATGCCCAATCCATGGGACATCCGGCTACGGCCATGGCCGTCAAGGGCCTGGAACTGCCGGCTTATGATCCAAGAGGGGCTTATGGCATGGCATTGGGATATGCCATGTCCACCCGGGGCGGCTGCCATCTGCGGGCCTATCCCATCTCCCATGAAATTTTGCGCAAACCCGTGGCCACGGACCGGTTCTCTTTTTCCGGCAAAGCCCGGATCATCAAAATTTCCGAAGACCTCAATGCCGTGGTGGATTCGTTGATTGCATGCAAATTCACTTTTTTTGCCGCAGGCCTTGAGGAATATGCCAATGCCTTGCACGGGGTCACGGGAAACCCGGTCACGGCCCGGGATCTGTTGGCTGTGGGTGAAAAAATCGTTTACAATGAACGCATCATCAACAGCCTGAATGGATTTGATGCCCGGCACGATACCCTGCCGGACCGGTTTTTTGACCATCCCGGCACCGGATGTGCGCAATTTTTAGTGCCGCCCATTGACCGGGCCGGGTTTGAATCCGCCAAAGCCGCTTATTACGAGGTGCGGGGACTGACCCCGGGCGGGTTGCCCACCAAAGAAAAAGCAAAACAACTGGGGCTCGATCTCCATGGATGATCTGGTCCAAAAATATGCCGACAAGCTGATCCATGCCGGCCTGGCAACGGCCCGGGGGGCGAATGCGCCCTTGATCGGCGGAAAGGACCAGGCCCTGGTATGGAACCGGACGGCCCGGGAAATCCCGGTGTTGACATCCGTGTTTGACCGTCTGGCCATCAATTCCCTGGTGTTTTTAAGACCTGCCCCGCCCTATGACCGGATCATCGGGTTTCTGGCGGAACGGGCCTTGAAAACCACGGGACGAATCACGCCCACGGACTGTGAAACCCGCACGTTTCTTCATGACCTGCCCGTGGCAGATCAATTCACGGCCCAGGGCATGGTCCAGGACCTGTCCCGCAGAAAAACCGTGATCATTTTAACAAAAGATCGCCGCGGCCAATCCCGGGGGCCTGCCGTGATCGCACCGGGAACCGTCACCCCGGAACAGGGATTTGTGCATGTCAGTTCCGTGTGCTTTGCCTGTTTTGTAAAATTTTTCTCCGATTATCTGACCGAATTGAAAACCGGGCACACGGACCCGGAAATGGATGCCGTGTACCAGCAGACCCTGCCGTTTCTGGAAGCGTCCCAACCCGGGACTGTTTCACCCCCTTCTTTTTCTCTGATGTCCGGTCCTTTCACGGATGAAGCAAAGGCGACAGCCGCCATGTCCCAGGCAGGAAAGCAGGTGGTGGCCGACGGGCTGGTGGATTCTTATTTCGGCAATATTTCCTGTTGCCTGAACCATACCCTTTACATCAGCCAGACGGGTGCGGCCTTAGATGAGCTGGAAGGATGCATTGATCCCGTGCCTCTGGACGGATCGTCTTCCGCCGGCATCACGGCGTCCAGCGAATTGTCGGCTCATTTGGAAATCATTGCCCGCACGGGATGCCGGGCCATTCTCCACGGGCACCCCCGGTTCAGCGTGATTCTGTCCATGGACTGCGATCCGGATCAAAAAGCGTGCTGTCCCTTTAATACCCGGTGCCATACCCATTGCCCCGTTCCCCGGCATATCAAAAACATCCCCATCGTTCCGGGTGAAGTGGGCACAGGCCCCTTCGGGCTGTGCCATACCCTGCCAAAAGCCTTTGATACGTCCGACACGGTGATTGTTTATGGCCATGGGGTATTTGCCACAGGAGACGTTGATTTCATTCCGGCGTTTTCACACATGACCGCGGTTGAAACTTTGTGCAAAAATCATTATCTTGAGCAGGTGAAGCAGTTGACGCAACGCACAAAAAAAAGCGAGCTGTCATGATTGATCCGAAAAAAATATCCGGCCCTCTGACACAGGAAACCACCCAGATTATTCTGGAGTGCATTTCCGACGGCGTGTTCACCATTGACTATAACTGGGAAATCACTTCGTTTAACCGGGCGGCCGAAGAAATCACGGGCATCTCCAGAAAGGAAGCCATCGGCCGGCACTGCTGGGAGGTGTTCCGGTCCAATATGTGCGAGGCGGAATGCGCTTTGAAAAAAACCATGGAAGAAGGTAAGCCTTATGTGTCCACTTCCGCGTATATCATCGATTCCAACCAGAAGAAAATCCCCATTTCCGTGTCCACGTCTCTGCTCATCGATAAACACGGGGAAGTGCTGGGCGGGGTGGAAATCTTCAGGGACCATTCTCTGGTGGAAGCGCTGCGCAAACAACTGTCCGCCAGTTTTCATGTGGAAGACATTGTCAGCAACAGCAACGCCATGAAAAAAATATTCACCATCCTGCCCCAGATATCCCAGTCCGACGCCACCGTGCTCATTGAAGGGGAAACCGGGACGGGCAAGGAACTCATGGCCCGGGCCATCCACAACATGGGACCCAGAAAAGACAAACCTTTCATGGCCATCAACTGCGGGGCACTGCCCGACACATTGCTGGAATCCGAACTGTTTGGATACAAAAAAGGGGCGTTCACCCATGCCGTCAAGGACAAACCCGGCAAATTCGCCCTGGCCCGGGGCGGCACCGTGTTTCTGGATGAAATCGGGGACACCAGCCCGGCGTTTCAGGTGAGCCTGCTCCGGGTGCTCCAGGAACATGAATACACCCCTTTGGGCGGTGTGGAAAAAGAAGAAACCGATGTCCGGATCATTGCGGCTACCAACCGGGACCTGTCCGAACTCATGGAAGCGGACCAGTTCCGGCAGGACCTGTATTACCGGGTCAATGTGGTCAAGCTGTTTCTGCCTCCGCTGCGCCAGCGCATGGAGGATGTCCCGCTGCTGGTGGAACGCTTTGTCTCAAAACTGAACCTGCGCCAGGGCAAATTCATCCAGGGAATCGACCATGCCGTGCTGGCATCGCTCATGTCCCATACGTTTCCCGGCAACATCCGGGAACTGGAAAATATTATTGAACATGCCTTTGTGCTGTGCCAGGAAGGGATCATCTCCTGTGACCATCTGCCGGGATTTCTGGTTCAAAAAAAGCAGACACCCTGCCAGGCCCCCGTGGATGATCCCGTGAAAGCGGCCCAGATCAATTTGATTTCAGATGCGCTTGCCCGAAACAATTACAATCGAAATGCCGCTGCCAAAGACCTGGGCATCCACAAAAGCACCTTGTTCAGGCGGATCAAAAAACTGGGGATCAAGTTATAATTGCAACCATCCCCCGCAGAGCAGTCCTGATTTTGCGACCCCGGTTCCTGCCATTGCCAAAATTTTCCCAAAAAAACAGACCGCTCAGGATTTCGACGTCATACCCATTATCCGGAATCACGCGGTTTGGTTTCTTTTCTTTTACAAAATTGGAAAAATGGCGGCACACGCTTTGCATAATTTTTATTTCAGGCATAAAACAGCACACCAACCCGGTATGTGGAGGCATTTTGTGAAACTGGCTGTGACCGTGTGGGGGAACCGGATTTCTCCGGTGTTTGATGCGGCCAGCACCCTGCTGGTGGCGGAAATATCAGACAAAAAAATTTCCAGGCACTATTATACGGATTTTGATCCCGAATCCCCCGTCGACCTGATTCATACACTGAAAAAACACCATGTCAACATCCTGGTGTGCGGTGCCATATCCAAAACCCCTGCCAGCCTGATTCTGGATCAGCACATTCATCTTATTTCCTTTGTAACGGGCAATGCCCGGCAGTTTCTGGACAGTTTTGCCCTAGCCCGGACCGTGGAAAAAAAGAACCGGATGCCGGGATTCAAGCAATCCTGCATGAATGTGTATTGACATTACCCTGAAAAAATTATTACAACCAACGGGTAAAACCTGAAACAAATGCGGTAACTTAACCCGGACACCCCCCTTTTCAAGGAGATTCCCGCGCATGGCGTATGATGCCGGTACGGTGCTTTTTGCTTTTTCCCTCACACTGATGGCCGGCCTGTCCACAGGCATCGGCAGTGCTTTGGCCTTTTTTGCCAAAACCACGAACACCCGGTTTTTAACCGCGTCCTTAGGGTTTTCCGCCGGGGTCATGATCTATGTCTCTTTAGTGGAAATATTTGTCAAAGCCAGAGAATCCCTTGAGGCCGCCTTAGGGCCCGTCCAGGGATATCTGATGACCACACTGGCCTTTTTCAGCGGAATTGTCCTGATCGCAGCGATCGATTTTCTGGTCCCGAGTTTTGAAAATCCCCATGAAGTCAGGGATGTCGAAGATATCCCCGACCAGGACCTCAAGATAAACAAGAAAAACCTGCATCGGATGGGCATGTTTTCCGCCCTGGCCATTGCCATCCACAATTTTCCGGAAGGCATTGCCACGTTTGTGGGGGCGCTGGCGGACCCGGCCCTGGGGCTAAGCATTGCCGTCGCCGTTGCCATCCACAATATTCCGGAAGGCATTGCCGTGTCCGTCCCCATTTTTTACGCCACGGGCAGCCGCAAAAAAGCATTCAGCCTGTCTTTTTTATCCGGTCTGGCTGAACCGGCCGGGGCTGTGATCGGGTATTTTCTGGTATTGCGCTACATTACGGATACCTTGTTCGGGGTGATGTTTGCTGCCGTGGCCGGGATCATGGTATTCATCTCTTTAGATGAACTGCTGCCCACAGCGGAAAAATACGGCGAACACCACATTGCCATGTACGGGGTTGTGGCCGGCATGGCCGTGATGGCAGCCAGTCTGGTATTGTTTGCATAATTTTTTAGGAGATTTATGACCGACCCAAACACCCGAGACCCGCTGCTGCAAAAAATCAAAACCCTTGAAGCGCGGCTGGCTGAACAGGAAGCGCTCTGGGAAAAAGACCGGATTGCCGCCGAGTACCACCGCCGGTTTCTCCAGTTCATCCCTTATCCCGTGCTGATTCGTAACGCCAAAGGCCTGATCACTTATCTGAACCCGGCTTTCACCCATACCTTCGGCTGGACCCCGGAAGAACTCAAAGGCACCCGGGGCAGGCAATATATCCCGGCCCGCCTGCAAGGGGAGCTTGCCAAAAAAATCAAAGCCCTGCCGCCCAACAGAAATGTCGTCAAACTGACCACCCGTCGATTGACCAAAACCGGGCAGGTTCTGGATGTGGTGGTCCGGATCGGCATCGACCGGGATGAAGACCTCCAGCCGGCCAGAATGGTGATGGTGTTCCGGGATGTGACCATGGAAAAACGCATTGACCGGAACCAGGGGGCCATCAACCGCATCAGCCAGGCTTTGCCCCAATATCCGGAACTTTCCCGGCTTGTGGAATATATCAGCAATGAGATCAAGGAACTGCTGGGAACCCTGGGCGCCAATGTCATGCTGCTAGATGACAAAGGCGAAGAATTCTATGTTCTGGGCATGGCCCACGATGACCCCACCACAAGGGAACGGGTCATAAAAACCCGGTTTCCCGTGGATGAGCTGCTGTCGGGCCAGGTGGTCCAAAGCGGCAAACCATTGATCATGAACTATCTTCCTGAAAACCCGGATACCTTCAAAAGCCGGGATGAAAAAATCGGATATCGGATCAAAAATGTCATGGTGGTGCCGCTGCACTCCAATACCCGGATTATCGGGGTCATTTCAGCGGATAACAAAAAAGAAGGCACCTTTGATCAGACGGATCTCAAAACCCTGAGTACCATTGCTGCCACCGTGGCCCTGTCCATTGAAAACGCCCGGGTGTCTGAACAGCTGAAAAAAGCCAATGCCGAACTCAAAAGCCTGAACGCGGCCAAAGACAAAATGATCAGCCATTTGTCCCACGAACTCAGAACCCCGGTGGCCGTGCTGCTCAGTTCCATTAAAGTGCTGTCCAAAAAACTGACGGACCTGCCTGAAGCCACCTGGCACCCCACGCTGGAACGGATGCAGCGGAATCTGAAACGGCTCATCGATATTGAAGACCAGGTATATGATATTCTGGAAAAAAAATGGTTTCATCATACCCCGGTGTTCAGCCTGATATTTGATGAATGTACGGATATGATCGAGGCCCTGATCGCTGAAGAGACCGGAGAAAGCCGGGTGGTTCAGAAAGTCAGGCAAACCCTGGAAAAAATTTATACCACCCCGCATCAGGATGCGGTTCTGGTTCCGCTCGACCAGTTTGTGGACGCCCGGGTTCAGGCACTGCGCCCCTTGTTCAGCCACCGGCAGGTGAACCTGACCACGCAGCTGATGCCCGTGCCGGACATCCGGATTCCTGTGGACCCGTTACAGAAAGTGGTGGACGGCCTGATACGCAATGCCGTGGAAAACACCCCTGACGGGTGCGACATCCAGGTGCAGGTGCATGAAAAAGGCCGCAACGTGGAACTGGTGGTCCATGACCAGGGCATCGGATTGACCCAAGAAGCCCAGAAACGCATTTTTGAGGGATTTTTCACCACCCAGGAAACCCTTCAGTATTCCTCTAAAACCCCCTTTGATTTCAATGCCGGCGGCAAAGGCGCCGACCTGCTTCGCATGAAAATCTTTTCTGAACGGTTTAATTTCAAGATCTCCATGACTTCAAAGCGGTGCAGCCGTCTTCCCGATGCCACGGATCAATGCCCGGGCAGCAATGCGGTGTGTGACAAAAAACCCGGGCCGGCCTGTGACGGCAGCACCCGGGTGTCCGTGTTGTTTTCACTGCCCGGTGACACTAAAATAGCCTGATGGGTTTCACACCCGCTCACATGTTAAATTTTCTGCTCATGCCGGGAAAAACAGGGAATACATAAGTCTTGGCCGGCAAACCGCCGAATCCGGGATTCCATCACTTTTTCCCCGCATTCCTTACAGATGATACTCTCGAGAATCCGGGCCGGACGTACCGGGGGGACTGCCACGGGGGCCACGGAAAACAGATCCGCCAGATCCGCCTCCATGATGGCCCGGGTCCGGGCATCTCGTTCCGAATCCCCGTTGGCCGGTTCGAACGCCTGGATCGCATCATCCTGAAACAAGGCCCGGAACCCTTTTTCATTGTCCCGGTCAAAAAAGGTAAACCCGGCTTTGCCGTAATCTTTATGAATCAAATTGCCCTTGCCGAAGGTACACCCGGTCAGAAACTGGATGCCGTCTACCCCGCACATATCGGTTTCCGTCACGCACACCATGTTGGCGCCCGGCGTAAAGTCCAGGCGGCTCAACGCCAGCTCCGCCGCCCGGATCCCGATGGCCAGACCGGGGCAGGAATGCCCGTGAAATGCAATGGTTTCTTGTATTTTTGTTTCATCGATTTTGCAGGCCATAAGCTCTCCTTGGGATATGAAAGTTTTAAGTGTTAAGATTTAAGTTTTAAGCCGATATATGGCGGGTTACCCTTGTTTCATTATGCAGACCTTTGCAGGTGATTTGCCGGGTCATGGCATACCCCCTTGCTATCCACCGGCATTATAGGATAACATAATCAGTCATTTTTAACCCCTCTTAATGATTTCCTCCCGGAAAGTCAACCCAAAGGAGGCTGAGATGCTGGCTGACCTGATAAAAGACCTCTCCCGGATCCATACCCGGGATATCCGGATGTCCACCTTTCCCCATGACAACAGCCAGGTCATCGTCAAGGGAGAACTCATCGATACCCGGTATATCAGGATATTCGACATCACGGGCAAAGTCCTGGAACCCGGCACCATCCACCATATCCGCCTGTTCTGCCGGATCACCCCGGATCCGCTGCGCATTGTGGAGGTTTTTGCGGACATGCCCGTCATTCCCATGGAAGAATGCCGCACCACCCTGGACCGGGTCCCGCTTTTAACCGGGCTGGAGATCAAACCCGGATTCACCCGCAAGGTCAGTGAAATCATGGGCGGTACCAGAGGCTGCACCCATCTGGCCACTTTGACCAAAGCCATGGCCCAGGAGATCGTCCATGGCTGGCTTACGGAAAAACGCCGAAACCCCGCCCCGCTGCCGGACAATCTCGAAAATATCAAGGAAAAAGGATTTCTGATGGACTCCTGCCGCATGTGGAAAAAAGACGGCCCCAAGATCCAGGCCCTGAAACAAGCTGTATTGGCACGCAAAAAAAACAATCCAGACAAATAATATTACTGCCGGATGGCCATGCGCTTTTCAAAAAACGAGATGGTCCGGGACAAGGAAAAGGTCAGGATAAAATACAGCAGGGTGATGGTGATCCAGATTTCAAAGGTCAGAAACGTGGCTGCCATCAGTTCCATGCCCTGGAAGGTGAGTTCCTGGACCGAGATGACCGAGACAATGGCGGAATCCTTGATGGTGGAGATGAACTGGCCGGCCAGGGGAAATGCGGCCCGCCGGAACGCCTGGGGCAGGATCACCAGGCGGAAGGTGTTGAACGAAGACAACCCCAGAGACCAGGCTGCTTCCCACTGCCCGCCGGACACCCCGTTGATCCCGCCCCGCACGATTTCAGAAATATACGCGCCTTCATAAATGGCCAGGGCGGCGGCCGCAGACACAAATGCATTGATCTGCCCGGATTCCGCCAGCAACAAAGAGATGGCCCGGGTCACGGGGGCGCTCTGATTCCTGACCCATTGATCCAGGCCCAGGGCATCCAGAAACTGGGAGGAAACAAAATAATAGAACAGGATCACCAGAACCAGAGACGGAATGTTTCTCACCGTCTCCACATAGAACCGGCTGATCATCTGTCCGATAAACCCGCCCCGGGCACCCATGATGCCGGACAGGGTGCCCAGGACAAAGGCGATTCCCATGGACCAGATGCTCAGTTTGAGGGTGGTGCCGAACCCCTGGAGCAGCATGTTGGCATGAAACCGGCCGGTCTCGGGGTCTTTGAACAGAAAATATCCGGGAATGGCCTGCCAGTCCCAGTGGTAGTCCAGCACCTGGACCATGCGCACAAAAAAAAAGAAAACCCCGGCAGTCACGGCCAGTACCACAGCCAGATCCACCAGGGTCAACGGTTTTACAGATTTATTTAACAAGATCTTCCCAGTCTCTGGATTCAAACCAAAAGGCTTTTTTCTCCTTTAAAAACCCGCTGGCATGCTGATTGATGATCCAGTTGTTGAAAAAATTGACGGCATCCGGGTCTCCTTTGCGGATGGCAAACCCGATGGGCTCTTTGGTAAAATTCTCTTCCAGAGGAACAAACAGCTTGTCCGGATATTTCAAGGCATGGAACACGGGCATGGGGGCTGAAGAAACCACGGCATGGACCCGACCCAGGTTCAGTTCCTGCAGGGCCTGGCTTTCATTTTCAAACAAACGCAAGCTGGCATGGGGGAAAAACTTTCGGGCCGCCTGTTCCGCCGTGGTTCCCATGCGCACGGCAATGTTCACCGCATCTGTGTTGAAATCGTCCAGCGTGGAGAATCCTTCGGCTTTTTTCCGGTGGGCCACCATGGACATGCCGGAATAATCATAGGGCGTGGTAAAATTCACCTTGAGATTGCGCTCAGCCGTGATGCCCATGCCGCCGATGATCACATCGAATTTGCCGGTCATCAGGGCCGGGATGATCCCGGACCAGGCCGTGGGCACAAACTCCACATCCACTCCCATGTCTTTGGCCAGCTGCCGGGCCACATCGATCTCAAATCCGACCAGTTTGCCTTGTTTGTCTTTCATGGCCCAGGGCACAAATGTGGACATCCCCACCCGGATCACCTTGTCTTTCTGGATCTTTTCAATCACACTCTCTTTGGAAAGCCGGTCCCCGGTCTCTCCGGCCAGGCACAGGGCAAGGGGCATAAGCAGGATCAATCCCACTGCCGTCAGCACTTTTTTCATATTAAACATAGCCTCTCCTTTTCCGTTTAAATTAACTCACAAATCTCATCCGGGTTTCGATTCGCCGGATGATAAAAGACAATGTCGCTGTAATGGACAGATAACATAATGCCACGGCAAACCAGATTTCAAAAGTCAAAAACGTTTCAGATACGATTTTTTGTCCCTGCATGGTCAGATCATAAATGGAAATGGTGCTCACCAGCGCGGAATCCTTGATCAGAGACACACTCTGGCCGGCCAGCATGGGCAGGGTCTGGCGCAGCATCTGGGGGACAACCACCTTATAGTAGGTGGCAAAAACCGGCAGGCCGATGCTCTGGGCCGCCTCAAACTGACCTTTGGGGATATTGATGATACCTGACCGGATGATTTCCGAAGAATACGCCCCTTCAAACAGGCTTAAGGCAATCACTGCGGACGTAAAGGCAGACAGATCCAGCACCGGTGAGATGACAAAATAAATGACAAAAATCTGGATTAAAAGCGGGGTGTTGCGGATGGTTTCCACATAACACCAGGCCAGCACCCGCAAAGACACATAAGGCGACAATCTGGCAAACGCGGACACCATACCGGTGACCAGTGCAAGCACCAGAGAAATCGCGGAAATTTTGAAGGTGATCCACACGCCCTGGAGCAGAACCCCTGCCACAAACCGCCCGTTTTCAAAGGAAAAAAAATACGGGGCCACACGATACCACTGCCAGTTATACGACAGATTCTTGTACCCGATCACCACCGCCAGAATCAGCACGGCAGTGAAAACGGATACCGCAAGTATATTTTTTTTGTGCTTCATTTATCTTTGCTCCGCCCGTGCCAGGATAACAAGCAAAGACAATACCACAAAGACAACCAACCTGCCAGATATAATGCGGCTTAAAAGTGCCGGATCGAATCCACGACAAACGGGGTGCTCTGGGTGGCCACGCTCTTTTTTTTCACCCAGATCCGGGCCATGGCCACGGATTCGCCGTCAATGTTGGTCATACTGGCCAGTTCCTCGGCAAATCCGATGTCTTTGATCTTGAACTCATAGTAAAAAGTTCCGGCAGTGAACGGATCGACAATCAGGATGATTTTTTCCGGGTCCCAGGGATGTTTTCTGGGAGATCCGGAAAACGGCACATGGTCTTTTCTGTCCACATTCCTGGATTTTGCGTAGGCCTGAATTTCAAATTTTTCTATGGTGTTCAGTGTCGTCACATTCATGAATTTTCTCCTGTTAAAAAGACAAATCAAGAATATCCATTAATTCTGCTGTCTCATGCGCGAGACAATATCCGCCACCTTTTCACCCCCGGGCGTGGTGGCATCCGGATTGACTTTCACCAGTTCTTCCCAGGCGGCCATGGCACGGGGCAGGTCATTGAGGTCCGCCATGAGCACCACGCCTTTGTTGAACAACGCAGTTTCAAACCCCGGAGAGGCGGCGACGGCCTGATCAAACGCCTGAATCGCTTTGTCCGGTTCCCCGTTCCGGCGGTACATCACGCCCATGTCCGTGAGCACGGCCGGATCTCCCGGCACCAGGGCCAGTGATTTCTGATACGCCTGGATGGCTGAATCCGGCTGATCTGCATCAAAATACACATGACCCAGATTGGCCCAGGCCCGGGCATCTTCAGGGTGCTGTTTCACAAGTGCTTCCAGTTCCGCAATCTTGTCGTCCATATCCGGTGCGGCTGTCCCGGCGGTTTCCGAATGTGCGTCTGAACCCGGTGCCGGACCGGAATGGACGTCCATCCGGGTTGCGGAACTGTCTTTGGCCAGTTTAAAAGAGGTGTATGCGGCCCCGACAATAAATCCGACCGTCAATGCAACCAGGATCATTATGTAAAGCGTTTGACGCGAAACAGCGCCGCTTTTTTCCGTCATGGTATCTGTTTTCATGTGATATGTTTTCTCCCGTCAATCCGCCCGGATCCCCGGGCAGGTAAAAATTGAATACAGTTTAAATCATCACGGGCAAATGTCAAATAGCCTGTGGCCTGTTTTTTCAACAATTTTTTTAAAATACAGCCCCGGCATCCATTGTGCTCTTGACATACTAAATATAAAATTGTTATCTACTTCAGGCAAACCATAATAACAAGGAGTCTGACACATGGAAAAGATTGCCGTTGTCGGGTGCGAATCATACACTGAAAGATAAACCATATAAATCATTTGACCGGATGATTGATAAAGAAAGGAACTATTCATGGCAGAAGCGGTGATAAAACTGGGCAAAAAAAAGGCCCGAAGTTTGTTTATTGACAAGGTCAAGGAAATTCTGCCGGAAGGCGGAAATCTGAACGCCTGCCTGACCTGTGGCGCCTGTTCATCAGGATGTCCTGCAACAGGCTTGAGAGATATGGACCCGCGCAAATTTCTGCGCATGGCTGCCCTGGGCATGGACGAGGAAATTGCCGCCTCTGACTGGCCCTGGATGTGTACCATGTGCCAGCGGTGCATCTATGTCTGCCCCATGAAAATCGACATTCCCCAGCTGGTGTTCAACGCCCGGGCTTTGCGGCCCAGGGAAGAACGGCCCAAAGGGATTCTGGGTTCCTGCGACATGGCATTGAGAAACGACACCGGCTCTGCCATGGGCACCACGGAAGAGGACTTTGAATTCGTGGTCGAGGATGTGCTGGAAGAATACCGGGAAGCCCAACCCGAATTTGCAGACATGCAGGCCCCCATTGACAAACAAGGCGCGGAATTTTTCCTGAACCAGAATTCCAGGGAACCCGTGACCGAACCCGACGAACTGGTACCGTTGTGGAAGATCCTGCACCTGGCCGGTGTGGACTGGACCTATGGCAGCAAAGGCTGGGCCGGAGAAAACTACTGTCTGTTCCTGGCCGATAACGACGGATGGAAGCATCTTACCAAAACCAGTGCGGACCAGGCCAATAAGCTGGGGTGCAAGACGTTCCTCAATACCGAGTGAGGACACATCACCTTCTCAGTCCGGGCCGGACTGAAAAAATTCAACCTGGAACACAACTTTGAAGTCAAAAATATTTATGAATATTATGCCAAGTGGATCCGTGAGGGCAAACTCAAAGTCAACTCCGACTGGAACAAGGACCTGAAGATCAAATTCACGGTGCAGGACCCCTGCCAGATCGTTCGGAAAAGCTATGGGGATCCCATTGCCGAAGACCTGCGGTTTGTGGTCAAATCCGTGGTAGGCGAAGAAAACTTCATCGACATGCAGCCCAACCGCTCCAACAACTACTGCTGCGGCGGCGGCGGCGGATTCCTGCAATCCGGGTTCAAGGAGGAACGCCTGCAATACGGTAAAATCAAGGACGACCAGATCAAAGCCACAGGCGCAGACTACTGTATTGCCGGGTGCCACAACTGCCATGCCCAGATCCATGAACTGAGCGAACACTATGGCAGCAATTACCCCGTGGTACACATGTGGACCCTGATCTGTCTGTCTCTGGGTATTTTAGGTCCAAACGAACGGGAATACCTGGGGGATGATTTAAAAGAAGTCAATGTATTCCACCCGGAAACCGCTATGTAACACTTAGGTTTCACATTTGATTAAACAAAGGGGGGCCGGCAAAATTTTCAATATCTGCCGAACCCCCCTTTTTTGTAAAACAAGGAGCCGTTTGCATGAAAACGTCACATATCAAACCTGGTTTTTGCCTGTCCGGCATGGTCTTTCTGATATTTTTCTTCATGGGATTTTTTCAACCGGCATTTGCCCAGACCGTGAAGTTCGGCCATGTGGCCCCGCCGTTTCACGGCCAGGCCAAGGGTGTGGATGCCTTTGCTGATTATGTGAAAGAAAAAACCCACGGTGACATTGACATTGCCACATTCCCGGCCGGGCAGCTGGGCGGGGAACGCTCTCTGGCCGAACAGGTGCAGGCCGGCACCCTGGAAATGGCGGCCGTTGCCACGGCCGTGCTTCAAAATTTCGTGCCCCAGTGCAGTATTCTGGATATGCCGTTTCTGTTCCCGAACCGGCAGACCCTGTATGCCACCATTGATGATCCGGAAGTTCAGGAACGCATTTTTTCCTATTTTCCCAAAAAAGGATTCATTGCCATCGGGTGGACGGAAAACGAATTCCGGGATTTTTCCAATAACAAGCGCCCGGTGCGGACCCCGGATGACATCAAAGGCCTTAAAGTCCGGGTCATGAATTCGCCCACCTATCTGGACACGTTCCGTCAGCTGGGAGCATCTCCTGTGGCCATTCCGTTTCCTGAAACCTACAATGCCCTGCAGACCGGCGTGATCGACGCCCAGGAAAACCCGCTGATCACCTCCATTCTCATGAAATTCACGGAAGTGACGCAATATGTGACCCGGACCCAGCATTGTGTCACGGAATGTGTCATTATTGTATCCGTGGATTACTGGGAAAGTTTGACCCAGGCCCAGCAGCAGATTTTCAAAGACGCGGCCCGGCAGTCCATTCAAATCAACCGGACGGTCACAGCGGCCCTGCATGAGTCGTTGCCCAAACTCAACATGTCCGTGGATGCCTATGCCAGGGCCAACAACATTGAAATCATTGACCTGTCTGAACAAGAGCGCGAAATGTTCCGCAAAGCCATGACCCCGGTCTGGGACAAATACCGCAAAAAAATCGGGAACGATCTGTTTGATTTTGTGCTGGAAAAAATTGAAACCCACGGGATGTAACCGGTTTTTTGTTTTTATTCACCGGGTGGAAGAGATCACCCTGGTGTGGACCATTCTGATCCTGGCTCTGATCGGATTTGTCCAGGTCATTTCCAGGTATGTGTTCAGTTATTCCTTTACCTGGTTTGAGGAACTGGGCCGGTATATCGGCGTGTTTGTGGCATTTTCAGGCGCATCCATCGGAGTGCGCACGGGCAGCCATTTTACCATGGATCTTCTGGTCACCCACATGAAACCGCCCTGGCAGGGCCGGGTCCGGACTTTCACCAACAGCCTGGCCGCCGGATTTTTCTTTATTGTGGCGTACCATTCCTGGAAAATCGTACTGCGCATGCATGGCTATGAAACCACTTCCCCCACTTTGCAGATTCCCATGTATGTGGCCTATCTTCCCATCCCCGTGTTTTGTGTGTTCATCGGAATCCGGTTTCTGATCACCGCCTTTGCCAAGGATATGAAAAGGCAGACACCATGATTTTATTCATTGGCCTGTGCTTTACCGTGCTCCTGTTTTCAGGCGTGCCCATTGCCGTGATCTTAGGCGTGACCACTCTTATGTCCCTGGTGTTTTTTTCCAACACCCCATTGACCATCATCACCCAGCAGCTGTTCAACGCCCTGGACCAGTTTGTGCTCCTGGCCATTCCGTTTTTCATTCTGGCCGGAGCCATTATGACCCGGGGCGGCATTGCCCGACGGCTCATTAATTTTGTCAATGCCCTGGTGGGATGGTTTCCCGGGGGGCTTGCCATGGCCGGTATCCTGGGCTGCATTTTTTTTGCCGCCATTTCCGGATCGTCTCCGGCCACGGTGGTGGCCATCGGCGCCATCATGATCCCGGCCCTGATCAAGGCCGGGTATGGTGAAAAATTTTCCTTAGGCCTGATCACGGTGTCCGGTTCTTTAGGCATTGTGATCCCGCCTTCCATTCCCATGATTCTTTACTGCCTGGTCATGAACGTGTCCGTGGCGGAAATCTTCATGGCCGGGGTGATGCCGGGGCTGCTCATCGGATTCTCGTTGATGGTGTACACCTTTTTTGTGGCCAAAAAACACAACTGGCGCATTGACCAAAACGCTTCTGTGGCCCGGTTGATCGAAACGGGCAAAGACGGCATCTGGGCGTTGATGCTGCCGTTCATTGTGCTGGGGGGCATCTATTCCGGGGTATTCACCCCCACGGAAGCCGCTGCCGTGTCCGTGGTCTATGCCCTGTTTGTGGAAATGGTGATCTATAAAGAGTTCGGCATCAAAGACCTGACGGACGTATGCCGGGAAGCCGCCATTCTGTCCGCCTGCCTGCTGTTTATTCTATCATGTGCCATGACCTTTATCTGGCTGCTCACGGCCGAACAGATTCCCCATCATCTGGCAGATATCATTATCCGATACATTGACACGCCCTGGATGTTTCTGCTCACGGTCAACCTGCTGTTTCTGATTCTGGGATGCTTTATGGATGATGTGTCCGCCATGCTCGTTCTGGCCCCGCTGTTTTTAGAAACCCTGAACCGGTACGGCATCGACCTGGTGCATTTCGGAATTGTCATGGTGCTCAACATCCAGATGGGTATGCTCACCCCGCCCTTTGGCCTGAACCTGTTTGTGGCTTCGGGCATCACCAAAGCGCCTATTGTGACCATTGCCCGGGGTGTGGCCCCGTTTCTGGTGATCATGCTGGCCTGCCTGATGCTGGTCACCTATATTCCCTGGATTTCCCTGGCACTGCCCCACTGGCTGCTCAAATAGGGGGCCGGCCCCAACAGACCCGACAAAAAAGGAGACGGCATTGATCTCACCGGACCTGACAAACCAGTTTCTGGCCATTGTGGACCCTGCCCGGTGGCTGGACAAAAAAGAACAGCTTTTCTGCTATGCCTATGACGCGTTTGTGGAAGAATCCATGCCCGAAGCCGTGGTTTTTCCCGAAACCACGGAAGAGGTGTCGCAAATTCTGGCTCTGGCATCGGCCCACCAACTCCCGGTCACGGCCAGAGGCGCGGGCACCTCGGTGTGCGGGGCCCCGATACCGGCCCGCCACGGCTTGGTGATCTGTTTTTCACAAATGGACCGGATCATTGAGATCAACACCAAAGACCGGTACATTATTGTGGAACCCGGCGTGGTGAACGCCGATCTCCAGGCAGCCCTGGCGCCTGACCGATTTTTCTTTCCCCCGGACCCCGGGTCCATGAACATGTCCACCATCGGCGGCAACATTGCCCAGAACGCGGGCGGCCCCCGGTGCCTGAAATACGGGGTGACCCTGGATTATATCCTGGGCCTGGAGGTGGCGCTGGCCTCGGGCAAGGTGATCACGTTTGGCAGCAAAAACATCAAGGATGTCACGGGATACAAGCTGGCGGCCCTGTTCTGCGGGTCTGAAGGCACGCTGGGGCTGGTCACCAAAGCAATCCTCAAGGTGGTACCCGTGCCGGAAACCGTGAAAACCATCATGGCCACGTTCAAAGACCTGGATGACACGGCAACGGCGGTCACGGACATCATCGGGTCCGGGATCCTGCCTGCAGCCATGGAACTGATGGACCAGCTCACCCTGAACGCCATCGAGGACAAGGCCGGCTTAGGCCTGGACAGAGAAGCGGCCGGGACCCTGCTCATCGAGGTGGACGGGATGGCGGAAGCCTGTGACAAACAGATCCGGCTGATCTTAGAAAAACTGCATGCCCACCATGCCGTCCATATCCAGGAAGCCGGAACAGCCTCCGACAGAGAACGGCTGTGGACGGCCCGGCGCTCGGCCTACGGCGTGTTTGCCAAGCTGGCCCCGGACATTATCTCAGAAGATGTCACCGTGCCCGTGAGCCGGGTCCCGGAAATGGTGCGGCGCATCATACAGATCGCTGACAGACATAAATTACGGGTGGGGATTCTGGCCCATGCCGGGGACGGCAACATGCACCCCATGATCCCGGCGGACAAAAGCAATGCCGAAGAATGGGAGCGGGTCATGGCCGTATTTGACGAGATCTTCCGGGCCGCGGCTGATCTGGAAGGCACCCTGTCCGGGGAGCACGGCATCGGCCTGGCCAAGGCCAAGTACCTGCCCCTGGTCATGGACCCGGGCACCATTGATTTCATGAAAACCATCAAGCAGGCCGTGGATCCGGACGGGATCCTGAACCCGGGAAAATTCGTATGACAAGAAAACCCATCCAGAACTGCGGCAAATGCGGGCTGTGCCTGTCCGTATGCCCGGTGTACCAGGTGATCAAGCAGGAACAGGCATCCCCAAGGGCCCGGCTCCAGCTCATCAAGGCGTTTGAAAAAAAAGATCTGTCCGCCTCGCCTTTGCTGAAAGACCTGGTTTCCCAGTGCCTGATGTGCGGGGCCTGTAAGGTTGTGTGTCCATCCGGCATCAATCACTATGCCAGATTCATGGACATGCGGGAACAGCTGGCCCGGTCTTTACCGGAACCTTCGGCCATAAGAAGTCTGGTGTATCTGCTGGCCAAAGAATACCGCCTGCGCATGGGGGCCGGCCTGGCCAGGATCGGCCGGGGCCTCACCCCGGCAGCCCTGGAAAAAGCTTACAAAATCGGCACCATCCCGGTTCACCGGTTTCCAGAGATGAACCGCCGGCCTTTGCGCAGCACCCTGTCCCGGGTGTCTTTTGCCAGGGGCAACCCCAGAGGACGGGTGATCTATTTCACGGGATGCGCCACCAACTATATGTTTGCCGACACGGGACAGGCCACCGTCCATATCCTCACTCAGCTGGGGTATGAGGTGGTGATCCCGGAAAGCCAGACCTGCTGCGGCATCCCCATGATGTTCCACGGGGCCAGGGACCGGGCCCGTGAAAACATGGCTGTCAACCTGGCGGCGATCCAGAAGGCCATGGGGGAACACGGGGGCCATACCCGAAAAAACGCCCTGGATGCAGCCGCAGAAAACTGGGATGCCGTGATCGTGGACTGCACCACCTGCGGGGCGGCCCTGAAAGATGAATACCCGGCTTTAATGAACATCCCGGCCGGCAGGGGCCATGCTGCAGCGCTGACCCGAAAAATCATCCCGGGCATGCCGGACCTGATCGCCCAGAAAACCCGGGATATTCTTTCGTTTCTCCATGACCACATCAATGACCTGGCCGCTGCCATGACTTCGGACATCTCGAAGCACAAAGTGATCTACCATGCCCCGTGTCATTCGAAAAACAGCTTCAATTCCCTGGCAAAGGTACAGGCGCTTCTCAAGGCCCTGCCCTGCTTTGACTATATCCCGGTTCCGGATGAAGCGGCCTGCTGCGGCGGCGGCGGTACGTTTTTCTATGAATACCCGGATATTTCCAAAAAAATGATGGCCAAAAAACTGGCCGGCGCCCGGACTTCAGGGGCTGATTTCTGGCTTACGGACTGCCCCGTGTGCCGGATCAACCTTCACGGCAACCTGTCTGAAAAAGACAACCTGACTGTGGTCCATCCCGTCACCCTGATCAGCCAGGGACTGGGAAAATGAAAATCCATCTGAAAAAAGGCCGCGCCCACGTGACAGAAAAAAAAAGCGGCAGGACCTGCTGACTGAAACCATCCGGAATAAATATTCTGCTTGACATTCCATATTTGTAAAGACTATTAGTAAAGCGATTGAATTTTTCAGCCTGTATTATTTAACCTGGGCTGAAAAGATCCTCCAGGTGCTTATGAAGAGCCGGAATACGGTTCTTTAAGCTGAAAAGGGAATCCTGTTAAAATCAGGAACGGGCCCGCCGCTGTAACCGGGGACGAAAGCCGCAGTTTGTCACTGTTTATTGATTGAATATAAACGGGAAGGCGCGGCAATTAGAATGATCCGGAAGTCAGAAGACCTGCCTGGAAGGAATTTTGGGATTATTTTTCGCGGAAGAAAGATAACCCCGTTGTGGACCGGATTGAATACGGAATCCCCTGACCATGATATTGAAAAATATCATGGTCAGGGGATTTTTTTATTTCAAGGAGATGAAATCATGATCAAAAACTTCATTCGTTTCATGCTGACCAGTTTGTCTGTCCTTCTGATTTTTTCAATGGCTTACGGCCAAACACCCCGGAAAGCGATTGTGCTGGCCAGTTTCGGCACCTCACATCCGGATGCGTTAAAAGCATTGACCACCATTGAAGAAATCGTTCAAAAAGACCATCCCGACTATATGGTAACCCATGCGTTCACATCCAATGTCATCCGGAAAATATGGCATGACCGCCAGAATGATACCGGATTTCTGGAAGAAAACAAGGAAATCAGCAGGGATTTTTTATACGTGAAGTCGCCGCTGGCAACGGTTGCCGATCTTCAGGACCAAGGGATTAAAACCATTGTTGTTCAGCCCACGCATGTTTTTGCCGGGGAATCTTATGCAGATCTTTGCGCCTATATGTCTGGTCTGAACAGCATCAAAACCCTGCGTGAAAAATACATGCCTTTTGATATCCTTGTCTTAGGCCGTCCGGCCCTTGGCGCACCGTCAGCAACACATTTCTACCAGGAAGATATTCAGGCTGCAGCAAACGCCCTTGAAAATGATATTAAAAAAGCAAAAAAAATGGGTGCTGCCATGGTCTATATGGGACATGGCAACGAGATATACTCCACAGGCGCATATGTTGAACTGGAAGATACCCTGCGGAAAACCTACCCGGACACACGGGTATTCATTGGTGCGGTTGAAGGATTCCCTTTGGTGAGTCACGTGGCAGAAGACCTGAAGCACGCAGGTATTAAAAAAGTTTTTATGAAACCGTTAATGGTGGTGGCCGGTGATCATGCCGGCAATGACATGGCAGGAGATGAACAAGATTCATGGAAAACCCGGTTTGAGCAGATGGGAATGTCGGTCACCTGTGACATTACCGGTCTTGGTGAAAACACCGGATGGGCAAAAATATACAGTGATCACATTTTTGATGTGATCAAAGATGCCGGTATAAAATAAAATGACCGATACCCCGGGAAAAGGGATGAAAATGGTAACGGAAAACCTGGTTCTGCTGGGTCTTTTGTGCCTGATCGTGATCGGTTCCGCCGGGATGGGATATATTCCCGTTCCGTTTTCCGAGGTGACCCGCAGTATTTTTGAAACGGTTTTCCCCGGCCCGGATGCCGGTCAGAAAATCGATGCCGTGATCCGGACAGTGGTCATGGATGTCCGGCTTCCCAGAATTCTGACCGCTGTTTTTGTGGGTGCAGGACTTGCCGTTTCCGGGGCCGTGTACCAGGGGATTCTTTTAAATCCCCTGGCCGACCCCTTTACCCTGGGAATTTCCGCGGGCGCTGCATTCGGCGCATCTCTGGCCATCTTGTTTTTCCCTTCCCTGAACCTGTATATATTACCGGGCTTCGCATTCTCCGGTGCCGCCGTCACTCTTTTGATCGTGATTTTTCTGTCATCCGGACAGACCTTTGACCGGCAGGGTCTTTCCTCAAACTCCCTGATCCTGTCCGGAATTATCGTATCATCCATTTTGTCCGCCGGAATCAGCTTTTTAAAATACCTGGCAGATGAACAGGTGGCCATCATCATTTTCTGGCTCATGGGCAGTTTTGCCTCCCGGACATGGATGGATGTGTCTCTTGTCAGTATTACCGTGGTGGGCGGCTTCATCGTCATCTATTACTTTTCAAGGGACCTGAACATCATTTCCTTAGGAGACCGGATGGCCGTCACACTCGGGGTGGAAACCCGCCGGGTGACGCTTTACCTGCTTTTTACGGCATCTTTTGTCACGGCGATATGTGTGTCGGTCTCCGGAATCATCGGTTTTGTGGGACTTCTGGTGCCGCACATGATGCGGTCGTTTGCAGGACCCGACAACCAGAGACTTTTGCCGGTCTGTTTTCTGGCCGGCGCCATCCTGATGCTTTCCGCAGACACGGTCACCCGGGCCATGCTTCCGGTTGAGATTCCCATCGGCGTGCTCACCGCATTGATCGGCGGTCCTTTTTTCTGCTTTATCTTCAGGAGAAACCATATGAGGACCCGGCAATGACCGAAATCTGCCATGACATCCGGCAGGCGTTTTTTGCCTATGACCGTGACATCGTTCTCACCGGCATCTCGGAAACCTTTAAAAAAGGCCGGTTTTATGGAATCCTCGGACCCAACGGATGTGGTAAAACCACCTTGCTGGACCTGATGGCCGGATTCATTCATCCCCACCGAGGCGAAGTTCGCTTCATGGGCAAATGTTTAAAGAAAACCCCTAAAAAGATCCTGGCAAAACAGATAAGTCTGGTCTCCCAGAATTTTTATATCAACTTTCCCTATCGGGTATCCGACGTGGTCATGATGGGACGATACCCTTATATCCAAAGATTTTCCAGGCCCTCTGCCCGGGACTTCCAACGATGTGATCAGGCCATGGAAATCACCGGGATACGCCGTCTGAAAGACCAGCTTGTCACGGAAATCAGCGGGGGTGAGCGGCAACGGACGGTGTTCGCAAGGGCCCTGGCCCAGGACACGGATATCCTTCTTCTGGACGAAGCCACTTCCAATCTTGACATCCGCCACAGTATCCATCTGCTTGACACGGTTAAAAAAATGGTGCGTGAAAAAGGCCTGACCGTTATCTCTGTATTTCAGGACATCAATCTGGCAGCGGTATTCTGTGATGAAATGGTATTCATGAAAACGGGAACCCTGGTCAAAAAAGGGCCGACACAAGACCTGATGACCGAACAAATGCTTGAAACGGTGTTTCATATTCAGTCAAAAATACGGTTCGAACCCCTTTACCAGGCCGGGCAGGCCGTGTTTAAAACAGGGAAGGCAGCGTCATGGTGATACAAAGGGGGCTTTTCTTTTTTTGGGTTTTGACCGGCCTGTTCACACCCTGCGTTTCTGCGGATCTTCCCGGGGATGTCAAGCTTGTGGATGAAACCACGCTGATCGACCAGTCCGGGCGGACAATTAATGTGAGCCGGCCGTTTTCACGGATTATATCTCTTTATGGGGCCCACACGGAAAATCTGTTTTATCTGGGTCTGGATTCGGAGATCATCGGGGTGTCCCGATCCGATTCATATCCTGAAAAAGCACAGGAAAAACCGGCCTTTTCATACCATGATGACCCGGAACGGTTCCTGGCGGCCAGGCCGGACCTGGTACTGATCCGGCCCATGATCGACAGGGGGTATGCCAGGCTGACAAAACGGCTGGAGCAAAGCGGCATCACGGTTGTTTCCATCCAGCCCTCAACCATTGAAGAGATGTATCAATACTGGAAAATATTGGGCATGCTGACCGGGAAAAAAGACACATCCCACAGGATGATCCAGCAATTTCAGCTGGCGGTTGAAAAATTCAATGCATATTCAAAAAACGCGACCCCCCCCCCAGAAAGTGTATTTCGAGGCCATCCATGACAAAATGAAAACCTTTTCCAATGGCTCCATGGCTGATTTTGTTTTGAAAACCGCCGGGGGCATCAATATTGCCGATGATGCCAGGCCGTCCCGGGGGAGCAACATCGCCGTATACGGGAAGGAACGGATACTGTCAAAAGCAGCGGATATTGATGTGTTCCTGTCCCAGCAAGGCCCCATGAACCGTCCAACCCTGGATCAAATCAAGAATGAGCCCGGATTTTCCGTGATCCGGGCGATCCAAAACAACCGGGTTTACATCATTGACGAGCATATTGTTTCACGGCCCACCATGCGTCTGCTTCACGGCATTCACCAGACCGGAATACGGCTTTACCCCGAATTTTCAGGAACCGCCTGGGATACTGTGTTTCAGGAGGCCATCACACCAATACCAGACAGGATATACGATGAAACCACAGGAAATTGAAACATTAAGCTTCAAGATTATCGACAACGAAGCCCAAGGCCATGGATTCGGACCGGCTGAATGGCCCGTGGTCCGGCGGCTGATTCACACCTCGGCTGATTTTGACTATTTAAACACCATCCGGTTCCATAAAGATGCCATTGCGGCAGGGATTACGGCGATCCGGTCCGGGAAGCCCATTATCACGGACACGGAAATGGCCAGATCCGGCATTCGGAAAACAGCGCTGGTGCCATTCGGCAACCGGGTGATCTGCCGTATCAGTGACAGTGATGTCGCAGACGCGGCCAAAAAAAACGGGACCACCCGAGCCCTTGAAGCTGTGAACCGGTCTGTTCCGGAAATGGAAGGGGGTATTTATGTTGTTGGAAACGCTCCCACGGCCCTGTTACGTTTAATTGAACTGATTCAAGCCCAAAAAGCCTTTCCTGCTCTGATTCTCGGTTTTCCCGTGGGATTTGTCAATGCAGCCGAATCCAAGGCACTTCTTCTGGAACACGATATCCCCTATATCACCAATACCGGCAGAAAAGGCGGCTCCAACATTGCCGCAGGGGCATTGAATGCGCTGATCATTCTTTCCATGGATAAGCAGTTATAACAACAGGAAAAAAATATGAATCCTTCTACAGGTACATTTTACGGTATCGGTGTCGGCCCGGGTGACCCGGAACTGTTGACCCTGAAGGCCGTCCGTATGATCAACCATGTCGACGTCATCTTTGCGGCATCTTCCATCAAAAACAGGCACAGTCTTGCTGTCGAAATCGCAAGGCCCCACATTTCAGATCAGGCGGATATCCGGATGCTCTCCTTCCAGATGTCCAACAACGAAGACGAAAAAGAAACGCTGTGGGAAGAAAACGCCCGGGTGATCATGGCGGAACTTGAACAGGGGAAAAATGTGGCGTTCCTCACCCTGGGAGATGTGCTGACCTATTCAACTTACGGATATCTGATCCGGATCATCCGGCAGAAAAATCCCGGTATTCCCATCCGGTCCATTCCCGGCATCCCCTCGTATCTGGCTGCCGCATCCCGGATGAATATGCCCCTGGTGGAAGGGGAGGAATCCCTTTTGATTACCTCCGGTGCCAGAGGAGGGAAAGCGCTGAGAAAATTTTCCGGTTGCGCGGAAAACGTGGTATTACTGAAAACCTACAGAAACATAAAAGATATCAATGATGCCCTTGCAGAGGCCGGCCTGCTCCGGAACAGCCGGGGGGTCTCCCGGTGCGGCCGGGCAGGCGAAAAAATATTTGAGGACGTAACAGATCTTGAAAAACAAAAACCAGACTACTGGTCTTTGATTATTGCCAAACGGAATCTCAAAAAAGACTTGGAAAAAACAGGTCATGATCATGCCGGAATCCGCCTTTAAATACAAACCACTTGCCGTTTCCCTGACTGTATCCGCCGCAATGCTCATGTCAGGACTGATCCTGACAGACAAGGTGACCGTGCCGCAGCTGACCGGCAGGTTGTTGATGCCCCTGCTCACCCTGATGGGTTTTATCGCAGCAGGCCTTGTTGCCGGCCAGGTGATTGAGGCTTCCGGCTGGACCCGGACCCTTGGGGTTGCCGCCAGGCCTTTTTTCAGGTTCGGTCATCTAGGTGATCGCTGCGGCGCCGCATTTACCGCGGCATTTGTATCCGGTGTCACGGCAAACGCCATGCTCCTTGATTTTTACAAAGAAGGAAAAATCACCCGGCAACAACTCTTTGTCACGAATTTTGTGAACCAGTTACCCGCCTATTTTCTCCACCTTCCCACCACTTTTTTCATTGTTCTGCCCTTAACCGGAAAAGCCGGGGTCATTTATTATTTTCTCACATTTCTGGCCACCTTTATCCGGACTTTTCTCTGTCTTGTGTACGGCCGTTTTTTTATTCACCCTGAAACCCGAATGGCAACCAACAGCCAAACGACCGGTGTCCCTGGCAGCCATCCCTCCCGGGAAAAAATGATCCAGGCCATCAAAGAAAAAATTCCAAAGCGCATTTTAACTGTTTTTGTGTATGTACTGCCCGTATATATCGCTGTTTTCATGATCAATACGCTGAATTATTTTGATGCGGCCAACCAGTTTCTGGCCCGAAACCTTTCCCTGGCGTTTATTCCGGTGGAAGCGCTTTCCGTCGTGGTACTCAGTTTTGCCGCGGAATTCACATCCGGATTTGCAGCCGCCGGCGCACTCCTTGATGCCGGGCTCATCAACGTTGAACAAACGGTGCTTGCCCTTTTGGCCGGAAACATTATCGCCTTCCCCCTGCGGGCCATCCGTCACCAGCTTCCCAGGTATATCGGTATTTATTCGCCCAAAATGGGATTGCAGATTCTCCTTCTGGGTCAACTTTTCAGGGTATTGAGCCTGATTGCCGTTGGCATCTGTTTTTTTATTTTATATTGAGTATTTCCCAAAAAAATGGCTAAAACAAAAAAAACAGAATTGAAACAAGGGTTTACAACGGGTGCCGCCGCAGCCGCCGCAGTAAAAGGCGCGCTTTATCTTTTGCTGAAAAAAGAAAAAAAGCAATTTGTTACCATCGGTTTCATCGGTGGCGGCCACCGGGACATTGACATTTTTTCACTGGAAAAATCCGGTGAACACACCGCCGTCTGCACCGTGATCAAAGACGCGGGCGATGACCCGGATGTGACCCACAAAGCTGAAATCGGTGCGGTGGTATCAATCAAAGAAACAGAGGTTTCCGTGTTGACCCTTTCAGGCGGGAAAGGCGTGGGACGGGTTACAAAACCCGGGCTTGAAATCCCGCCCGGGCATCCGGCCATCAACAGCGGCCCAAGACAAATGATCACATCCGTGGTTGAAGAGATGCTGGCGGACAGCGGCGGGTCCTTTGCCGTTTCCATAGAAATCTTTGTTCCTGAGGGAGAAACGCTTGCCGGGCATACCCTGAACGCGCGGCTGGGAATTATCGGCGGCATTTCGATTCTGGGAACCACGGGGGTTGTCCGTCCCATGTCCCACGAAGCCTATATTGCCACGATCCGGTCATCTCTTTCCGTGGCCCGGGCATGCGGTGTAAAAAGAATATTTTTTACCACGGGAAGAAGAAGTGAACGGTTTGCCCAAAAATATTTTACGGATGATCCGGTAGAAGCGTTTATCCAGATGGGTGATTTTTTTAAACTGTCCCTTGAATCAGCGGCCCGGATGGGATTTTCAGACATCGTGCTGGCTGTTTTTTTTGGAAAGGCCCTTAAAATGGCCGATGGACTTCCCCATACCCATGCGGCAAAAACAGATCTGTGTCTGAAAACACTTTCCCGGTGGACACTGGCGCTTACGGGAAATAAAGCGGTCGCCCAAAACATTCTATCCGCCAACACGGCAAGACAGGCTTTTTTTATGCTTGAACACACGGCACCCGCCGTGATCGCCCGGGTGGGGTCGGAAATAGTCCGCTCAGCCCGGTCTTTTTCAGGAATCTCTGTCAATATCCGGGCGATCATTTTTGATTTCAGCGGCAGGATATATTTTGACTCAAATCCATCACGCAGGAAGACTTAAATCATGTTATCCGTCATTGGACTCGGCCTTTCCCGAAACGACCTGACCCATACCCATTTGGCCCTCATACAAACAGCGGATGTCCTTTCCGGCGGGGCCCGTCACCTGGATCTGTTCCCGCTGTTTTCCGGAGAAAAAATTGAAATTAAAAAAAATTTAGACACCCTGCCCGGCCTGTTTCTGGACAAACTGGCACAAGGAAAAAACATTGTGGTCCTGGCTTCGGGAGATCCCCTTTTTTTCGGCATCGGCGCGTATCTGGCCGACCGCATCGGAAAAGACAGAATACAAATATACCCCAACATCAGCGCCGTGGCAGCGGCATTTGCCAGGATCAAAGAATCCTGGCAGGATGTCCAGGTGATGAGTTTTCACGGCCGTCCGTTTGAAAACAGGCACTTGGGTGATTTCAGGACCCATGATAAACTCGCTGTTTTTACGGACCCTGTCCAAACACCGGCCAGGATCTGCCGCACCCTGGGTGAAAACCAGATCACTGATTTTCAGATCTGTGTTCTGGAACGGCTCGGCAGCAGGGATGAAACCCTTACCTGGTTTGATCCGGGACAACCCGTGGAAAGGGATTTCTCAGAACCGAACCTGGTGGTGTTTCTCAGGAAAAAAATGGGTCCGGCCCAAAGCGTTGTGCCGGTTTTTCCGGGAATGCCCGATGACCGGTTCCATCACGAACAGGGCCTGATCACCAAACCTGAAATCCGTGTTATTTCACTTTCAAAACTGAGGCTCCAGCCGGACCATATCTTGTGGGATCTGGGTGCCGGAAGCGGTTCCGTCTCCATTGAAGCGTCATATTATATTACCGGGGGAATGATCTATGCCGTTGAAAAAAAAGACACCCGGATCCAGGACATTCACAGAAACAGGAACACATTCGGGGTGAAAAACCTCACTGTCTGTCAGGGGCATCTCCCCGGAGAAATGGAAACCCTGCCGGATCCGGACCGTATTTTTATCGGAGGCGGCGGCAAAGACCTGCCGTCCATCATCCGTGCCGCCGGGGCACGAATAAAGGAAAACGGAATCATGGTTATCAATACCGTGCTGATCAGCAACATGACTGCAAGCCTTGACATGCTTTCTTCCATGGGATTTGACACCCGGATCATCCAGGTACAGGTAAATACCGGGCATGGTATGCCCTGGGGGCAGATGCTGAAAAGCCGGAATCCTGTGTTTATCATACAGGGGATCAAACAATAGGAACAAAACAGGAGAAAAACAGATGCAGCGACATCCGGTAATATTTGTAGGTGCCGGTCCGGGTGATCCGGAACTGATCACCGTCAAGGGACAGAAGGCAATGATGGCGGCAGACCTGGTGGTCTATGCCGGGTCCCTGGTCCCTGAAACCCTGCTTGAATGGGCAAAAAATGCCACGGCCGTAAACAGTGCCCCCCTGCACCTGGATGAGATTATTCATATGATGGCAGATGCGGTAAAACAGGGGAAAAAAGTGGTGCGCCTGCATACGGGAGATCCCTCCCTTTATGGCGCTATCCAGGAACAGATGGTTCAACTGGACCAACAGGGGATCCCGTATACGGTGATTCCCGGGGTCACGGCCGCCTTTGCCGCTGCAGCCGCCATGAAAATGGAATACACCCTTCCTGAAATCACGCAGACCCTCATCCTGACGCGGATCGCCGGAAGGACACCGGTCCCGGAATCCGAAAACCTCAAAGCCCTTGCCGCGCACCGGGCTTCCATGGCAATCTATTTAAGCATCGCCCAGGCCGGACAGGTCCAAAAGATACTGGCCGAACACTATGGAGAAGATTTTATCTGCGCCATTGCCGTCAAGGTGTCACAGCCGGAAGAACGCCTGTATTATATCCCTGTAAAAAATCTGTCGGAAACCATTCAAAAGGAAAAAATTAAAAGCCAGGCCCTGATTGTGGTCAGCCCGTTTCTGAACATGGAAAAGTCACGGATGCCGTATCAATCCAAATTATATGACAAAGACTTCAGACATGAATACCGGGGCTGATATGGCCATCTGGGCGTTGACCCCCCATGGGGTTTTTCTTTCAAAAAAACTGGGTGCCCATTTTTCCGGTGCCGATCTTTTTGTATCTGAACGCCTTGACGTTCCATGGTGCAAAAAAACATTCACCCGCTTAGGCGATGCCGTTGCAGACCAGTTTCATGCCTATGGGGCGCATATTTTTATCATGGCCGCAGGCATTGCCGTCCGGGTGATTGCACCGCATATCAGGAAAAAAACAACAGACCCGGCCGTGGTGGTCATTGATGATGCCGGACGGTTTTGCATTTCCCTGCTTTCCGGTCATTTAGGGGGGGCAAACCGGCTTTCAGAATCCGCAGCCCGGGTGATCAATGCGGTGCCGGTCATCACCACGGCGACGGATGCAAACGATTTGCCTTCCATGGACATGATCGCCAGGGACCAGAATCTTGAAATCGAAAATCCATCCGCCGTTAAAACCATCAATATGATGTTTTTAAAAAACCACCCCGTGTTCATGCACGATCCCTATGGATTGCTGGCAGGAAAAATCCCTGCCCGGCTCATCAGGAAAAGTGCCGCCGAAAATCCGGATGCACCATCCATCATCGTGGATGACCAAACCCGGACGACAGGCAGGCATGACCTGGTTCTCCGTCCCAGAATTCTTTTTGCCGGGATCGGATGCAACCGGGGAACTGAAATGTCTGAAATCAGCGGCCTGCTGAAAAAAGTTTGTGACAAACACGGCCTGTCCATACACAGCATCCGGGCCATCGCCACCATTGACTTAAAAAAGGATGAACCCGGTATTCTTGAACTGGCCCAACGCCTTTGTGTGCCCCTTTACTTTTACGACAGCGACACACTCAACCAGGTTAGTACCGTTTCCGAAGTATCACCCTTTGCAGAAAAATATACAGGAGCAAAAAGCGTATGCGAAGCAGCAGCCATCCTCTCGGCAAATCCGGGGAAACTGATTGTAACCAAACAAAAAACCAGGCAGGTCACCATTGCCATCGCCAGAACAACAATATCCTGTTCATCGTCGGGATCGGCCCGGGAAATCCGGACCATATGACCCGCCGTGCAGGCGCAGCCATTGATGAAGCCGGCGTAATTGCCGGATACACCACATATGTAGACCTGATCCAAGACCGGATCAAAGGAAAAGAAATCATTGCCACCACCATGAAAAAAGAAGTGGATCGGGTGATTGCAGCCATAGATGCAGCGCTTTCCGGAAAAAAATGTGCACTTATTTCTTCCGGTGATCCCGGAATTTATGCCATGGCCGGTCTTGTCCTGGAAATCTGCCGACAAAAACAGATTCCTGTAGCCAGGACAGCATGTGACCCTGTACCTGAAAACGGTCTCCGGGTGGAAGTGGTGCCGGGCATTCCCGCCCTGGCCTCGGCAGCATCGCTTTTAGGCGCCCCCCTGACCCATGACTTTGCCTGTATCAGTTTAAGCGATCTTTTGACACCCTGGGATGTGATCGAAAAACGGATTGAATGTGCGGCCATGGCTGATTTTGTCATCGTGATCTTCAATCCGAAAAGCCGGAAGAGAAACTGGCAGCTTCAAAAAGCCATGGAAATCATACTGAAATACCGGGATGCGGATACCCCCACAGGCATTGTCCAAAATGCCATGCGTGACCGTCAGAACGTATCGATAATCCCTTTAAACGGCCTTGATACAGCGGATGTGGATATGCTGACAACGGTAATTGTCGGAAACAGCACCTCGAATACGTACCTGGATTTCATGTATACCCCGCGGGGATATTCTGAAAAATATGATTTTTAACCGTTGTTCGGTCAACTCATCAATGCCCATGTCTGGCTTTTCTGATCCTGATCATATCATCTTCAATTTCAAAAGCGATCACATCACAACCGGTTACCGGATGAAGATCTGATGACCTCGCCTTGATTTTTTTAATCAAAATCAGATTTTCTGCCCAGGCCAATTTTCCCGCTCCCGTATCCAAGCCCCCATTGAACCAATGCCTGCAACAAAAAAAGCATCGCCAGAACATGGAATCCGGTAAAGCCCCGGGCTGCTTTCCCGAACATCCCCAGGGCTGCCGGACCTGTAAAGAATCCGATTCCCCAGAACAGATAGAACGCCCCGGATATGGTGCCTTTCAACGAATCCGCCACGGCATTGTTCAGCCATGACAGGGCCGACACGCAGAACACACCCAGCCCGCAACTGGCTAAAAAAAGCCAGGGGTAAATCCCCCACCCGTCCCTGCCCGGAAACATCCCAAGGCCCGCAGTGATCATGAACAGCCCCAGGATCATGGTCTTGGTCCGTCCGTGGCGGTCGGATACGGGGCCAGTAATGATCTGGGACAGGCTGATGCCGATATAAAACAGGGTGAAAAACCCGCCAATCTGGGCCTGTGTAAATCCTTTTTCCTGGATCAGAAAACCGGGAAGCACGGTCAGGGAAATCCCGTATCCGGCCCCATACAGAATAATACCCGAGAACACGGCCAGGATACCCGGATAGGCAAGGATCTTTTTAAGCCCGCCGGTATCCAGGGCCGTCTCAACCCCGCTTCCTTCTGCCCGGGGATCTTTGACCGTCACAAAAATAAGAAAAGCCCCCAGGAGCCCTGACAGCGCAAACAGCACAAAAGGTTCATTTTTCACCAACACCCCGGCCATCAGAATTCCGAAGCCGCTGCCCAGGGTGAGGCCCAGATGGAGCGATGCATTGTAGGCCCCGATCACTTTTCCCTTGGCTGCGGGATACAGCATGGACAAAAGGGCCGGTGCCAGGGCCCACAAAGGGGCCTCCCCGATTCCCTGGAGCAGCCGCCCAAAAAAGATCATCTCCTGGGTATTTGAAACACAGTAGATGAGCCCGGAGGCGGAACAGATCAGGTACCCGGCCACCAGAAAGCGCCGGCACCCATACCGGTCAGACAAACGCCCGATAGGAAACTGGAGCAATACAAACGGGACGGCAAACGCAGAGGCCAGATAGCCAACGGTTTTTAACGACCCGGTCAAAGTAATGATTTTCTGGGGAAGTAAGGGGACGATCAGCCCGACCCCGAACATGAACAAAAATACCGACAGATTCAACCCAATGATGGATATCCGTTTTTCCATAAAAATTTCCGCCTGTGATTATGCCCCCCAAGCTTGCGCAGAAAAGATGCCGCACAAATGCACAACTCCAGCTTCTTCCTGAACAAAAATCAAGGGGACCTAATTTTATGATGCCACGTGATTACCTGACAGCAGATCAGCTGTTACAGGGGGGCGGCGGCAGAATCCGTTGAAAAAACATTTGTAAAATTCCTGTTGGTTGATGGATCAAACAACTCTTCATAGCAGCATCCCTGGACATTGTAAATCAATTTCAGGATCAGAGTTTATGTAAAAGTCGGTAATAGAAACGTCAGGGCAGTCAGATTGCTTCTTTCCGCTGAATTCCTTTACCCGCAAGGGATGCCGGCATATTTCATTTGATGATTGTCAGAAATGCAAATTTTTGCATTTCTGACAATCCTGTTTCCCCCAATCGCCTGAACAGACTCAAAATACCTGATATAAGGGCTTTTCCAGCATCAACCGATCATATTCCCTGTTTTTTATTGACCGACAAAATGGACACTGCCATGTGTGGATAGAAAATATCGGTGGGGGACTCTTGCATCAACCCTTTGAGAAAACCGATGAAACCCTTTGGACACAAGAGATTTGGGATGTTTTGTTACCGGATCTGTTTTTTGAATTATCGGAAATACAAATTTTTGTATTTCCGATAATTGTATTCATCCGGGAGACTGAAAGGCCCGCAAATGAGGAACTTCGGACTGCTCTGAATCCATGACCGCACTGATTATCCAGCCCATTCAAAAATAGAGAGCAAGGCAGTTCCGAGGTGTTCCAATCCAACCAAAAAATGAAACGCACCAGAACCGTGGAAATGAAGTTGAGCTTTTACAGAATACATGATAGGGCACCTTATGATAGATTTTGCAATCTCTATGGTAGAGGCACCAGACCGGAAGGGCTGTGCGACCGTTGCTCTGATCACAGAGTGTTTAACTTGGCCTTTGAACCTTTGGCGCTGGTCTCGTTGCCCTTCCGGCTGGTGACCGGCGGCGTTAGCGTGTCCATTACGAGGCAATGACAAAGACATAATATGAACAAAACCCCCGAACAAACAGCACGAGACAACATCGACAAAATGCTTGAGCGCTCCGGCTGGGTGGTTGTTGATAAAACAGCCATCAACTGGGGCCGGGGTCCGGGGCTTGCTGTTCGGGAATATCAGACCGATGTGGGGCCTGCGGATTATGTCCTGTTTGTGGACCGCAAACCCATCGGCGTGATTGAAGCCAAAAAAGAAACCGAAGGCCACCGCCTGAGCGTTCATGAACACCAGGCGGAATTCTACGCCCAAAGCAAACTGAAATGGTTTGCCGACAGCTGCTTTCTTCCGTTTGTGTATGAAAGCACGGGCATACTGACCCGTTTTACCGACATGAGAGATCCCAAACCCCGGGCACGGCCGGTCTTTTCATTTCACCATCCGGTAACGTTAAAAGAAAGATTCCGGCAGAAAACCAGCCTGCGCCAGCGCTTGCAGCAGTTGCCGGATCTGCCGGAGCAAAGCCTTAGAAATTGCCAAATCCGGGCCATCACCAATCTTGAAACATCCTTCCGGGAAAATCGTCCCCGGGCCCTGGTGCAGATGGCCACGGGCAGCGGCAAAACCTTCACCGCCATTACGGCGGTGTATCGCCTGCTCAAATACGCGGATGCCAAGCGGGTCTTGTTCCTGGTGGATACAAGGAACCTGGGAGAGCAGGCTGAACAGGAGTTCATGGGGTATCTGCCCAATGACGACAACCGCAAATTCACCGAACTGTATAACGTCCGGCGCCTGAACTCCAAATATGTCCCGCCGGACAGCCAGGTCTGCATCAGTACCATCCAGCGGATGTATTCCATTTTAAAAGGAGAAGACCTCGAAGAAACCGCAGAACAGACCAATCCCCATGAATACGTGGAGACCGGGCCGCCCCGGCCGGTCGAATACAATGAACAGGTGCCCCCGGAATTTTTTGATTTCATCGTGATCGATGAATGTCACCGCTCCATCTACAACCTGTGGAAACAGGTACTCGATTATTTTGATGCCTTTTACATCGGCCTGACCGCCACCCCGGACAAGCGGACATTCGCCTTTTTCAATGAAAACGTGGTCAGCGAATACCGGCATGAAGACGCTGTGGCCGACGGAGTCAATGTCGGGTTTGATACCTATCTGATTGAAACCAGAATCACCCAGGGCGGCGCAAAACTGGTGGCAGAGGAATGGGTTGACAAACGGGACCGCCTGACCCGTCAGAAACGCTGGGAACAGCTGGATGAGGAAGTGGTGTACACGCAAACCGATCTGGACCGGGATGTGGTCAACCCCAGCCAGATCAGAAACATCATCAAGGCGTTCCGGGACAAACTCCCGGAAATGTTCCCCGGACGGGAAGAAGTCCCTAAAACCCTTATTTTTGCCAAAACCGACAGCCATGCCGATGACATCATCCAGATGGTGCGCGAGGAATTTGCCGAGGGCAACGCGTTCTGCAAAAAAGTCACTTACAAGGCCGAGGAAGATCCCAAGTCCGTGCTGGCCTCGTTCCGGAATGATTATCACCCCCGGATTGCGGTCACCGTTGACATGATCGCCACGGGCACGGATGTCAAACCCCTGGAATGTCTTGTCTTCATGCGGGATGTCCGCTCCAGAAACTATTTTGAACAGATGAAAGGCCGGGGAACCCGCACCCAGGGCTATGATGACCTGAAAAAGGTGACCCCTTCGGTTCATACCGCAAAAACCGGATTTATAATCGTGGATGCCGTGGGTGTCAGCAAATCTGTCAAAACCGACAGCCGGCCTCTGAAGCACAAAAAATCTATCCCCTTGAAAGATCTGCTCCAGGCCGCACTGATGGGGCAGACCGATGAAGACCTGTATTCTTCTCTGGCCGGCCGCCTGTCCCGGCTGGACAAGCAGATCACCGATGATGAACGCAACAGATTCAAACAACTGACCCATGGCAAATCCATCAACCAGCTGGTGCATGACCTGCTCGATGCCCATAATCCAGACAAAATCATCGATCATGCAACACAGAAATTTGATCTGCCGCCGGGAACGGAGCCGGAAGACCATCAGCAGCAAGCTGCCCAAAAAGAGCTGATCCACACCGCCAGAGATACCTTTACCGGCGAACTCAACGAATTTATTGAAACCGTGCGCAAATCCCATGAACAGATCATCGACACCGTCAACCTGGATGATCTTGAATTTGCCGGCTGGGACAAACAGTCCCGCATCAGGGCGCAGGAGGTTATCCAGGATTTCACCACATTTATGCAGGCCCACAAGGATGAGATCACGGCCCTTTCCATATTCTACAGCCAGCCGTATAACCGCCGGCATGTCACCTATGCCATGATCCGGGAAGTGATGGACACCTTGAAGTCAAAAAAGCCGGCCCTGGCTCCGGCTCGGGTCTGGCAGGCCTTTGAGCAGATGGAAAAGGTGAAAGGCCGGTCCCCGGAAAACGAACTCACGGCCCTGGTTTCCCTGATCCGGCGGATCACCGGCATTGACGATTCCCTGACCGCTTTTGAGCAGACAGTGGACCGCAACTTTCAAAAATGGGTGTTCGGCAAACAGGCCGGGGCCGCCGCAAAATTCACCGAAGAACAGATGACCTGGCTGCGCATGATCAAGGAACACATCATCAGCTCCGTGCATATTGAAAAAGACGATTTGGATTACGCCCCTTTTGACGGCCAGGGAGGCATCGGGAGGATGCATAGGTTGTTTGGTGATGAGATGGATGCGGTTATGGATGAGATGAATGAGGCGTTGGCGGTTTAATAATGAAAAAATGAAAAATCAAGAATGAAAGAATGAAGGGATCAAATATAATCGTTGAGAAAAGCTATGTCTTTGCTTTGGATATTGTCAAATTGTGTTTTTACATCCAAAGAGAGAAGAAAGAATATGTTCTTTCCCGACAATTGTTGAAAAGTGGGACGAGTATAGGTGCGAATGTCGAGGAAGCTGTGGGTGGTATTTCAAAAGCGGATTTTCTGGCAAAAATGCAAATTGCCTACAAGGAAGCAAGAGAGTCCCACTATTGGATCAGATTGATGAAAGACAGCATGCTGTTGGAAGAACAAGTCAGTCATAAAATGATCAATAATTGTGAAGAATTGCTAAAAATTCTTAGTGCTATTTTGAAAACAGGAAAAAGTGTGAAATGACGGGCTGGATTCAAACGTCTCTTGGAGAGTTGTGTGTTATCACTATGGGACAATCTCCCCCATCTAACACATATAACACCGAAAAGAACGGCTTGCCATTTTTCCAAGGGAAAGCGGAATTTTCAGACTTATATCCTGTCCCTCATAAATGGTGTAGTAAGCCCCAAAAAATAGCAAATGAAAATGATATTCTCATTTCAGTCCGAGCACCAGTCGGGGATGTGAATTTTGCCAATCAGCATTGCTGCATTGGTCGAGGCCTTGCAGCCATAAAATATAATAGATGCCCAAAATTCATATTTTATTTTCTGAAGCATTCGAAAAATGAATTGGACAAATTAAGTACCGGTACCACTTTTAAGGCAATATCAAAACAAACCATTCTTAATTATTCATTATTCATTCCTTCATTAAACGAGCAAAACGAAATCGTATCCAAAATCGAAGAACTCCTTTCCGAACTCGACAACGGTGTCGAAAGCCTAAAAAAAGCCCGGGAACAATTGAAAACCTACCGCCAGGCCGTGCTGAAGCATGCGTTTGAGGGCAAGCTGACCCGGGAATGGCGAGAACAGCAGATACAAGCGGGGAATCCTCCGGAATCGGCGGAGAAACTTCTGGCGCGGATCAAAAAAGAGCGGAAAACGCAGTATCAAAAACAGGTGGAATCGTGGCAAAGGGCCTGCGAACAGGCAAAAAAAGACGGCAGTAAAAAACCCGCCAAACCCAAAAAACCAAAAGACTTGCCGCCGCTGACTGTAAAAGCATTGGCAGAGTTGCCGGAACTGCCGGAGGGGTGGGGATGGGTAACTTTAGAAATGATACTTAGCGACACATTAATTGGTATTGTTAAAAATCTTTCGGAACAAAATGAAATGGGGATTGGTGTTCCTTATGTAAAAATGAATAATATCAGCAAATTTGGCACGATGGATTATTCTTCATTGGCTTATGTAACAATTCACGAGGATGAAAAAAATAAATATTCTTTAAAAGCGAATGATATTCTTTTTAATACACGGAATAGTTATGAATTGGTTGGAAAAACAGGAATAATAAAAAAAGTAACAAGCTATACGGTTTTCAATAATAATTTGATGAGAATGAGATTTTTTGTTCAAGTAAATCCAATTATGATTTGGTACCAGATAAATAGCCCTCAGTTTCAAAAAGAATTGGAAAGAAAGAAAAAGGCAACAACGAATATTTGTGCTTTGTATGGTAAAGATATTTTCCCGATGAAAATCAAATTAACAAACTTACTTGAACAAAATGAGCTTGTGTCAGAAATCGAAACCCGCCTCTCCGTCTGTGACAAACTGGAACAAACCATCGAAGACAGCCTGAAAAAGGCCGAGGCCCTGCGGCAGAGCATCCTGAAAAAGGCATTTGAAGGGGAACTGACCAAAGAGTGGCGGGAAGCGCACCCGGAGCTGATTTCCGGTGAAAACTCGGCGGAAAACCTGCTGGCGCGTATCCAGGCGGAAAAGGCCCGCCTGGCCGGCGAAGAAAAAAAGCGGCGATCCGGAAAGGCAGGAAAAAAATGAACATCAAGGAACTTCAAATCCAGATCTCCTTGGGGGAAGACAGCACCCGTCAGTTCAAGGCGGATGTGCGCAATGCTGCATCCCTGGCTTCCGAGATGGCTGCATTTGCCAATGCCGAGGGTGGGACGATCTTTCTGGGGGTGGCGGATGACGGCGGCACACCCGGGCTTGACAAGGCGGACGTGGCCCGGATCAATCAGCTCATCAGCAATGCCGCCAGTCAATTGGTCAAAAGTCCGCTGACGGTGCGCACCGAAAATATCGGCCTTGAAAACGGCCGCATTGTGATCGTGCTGACTGTGCCAAAGGGGCTTGATAAACCCTACTTTGACAAGAACGGCGTGATCTGGCTGAAAACCGGTGCGGACAAGCGGCGGGTGAATTCCAAGGAGGAGCTGCGCCGCCTGTTCCAGATAACCGGCCAGTTCCATGCAGATGAACTGCCCACGCGGGCCGGGATCGACAAGCTGGACAAACTGCGGTTCCGGGATTTTCTGCGGGACGTGTATCAGCAGGCATATCCAGATGATCCGAAAGAATTGACGCGCCTGCTCCAGAACATGAATCTGGCCACGGATGACGGCGCGCTGAACCTGGCCGGGTTGCTGCTGTTTGCCGAAAGGCCCGAACTCATCAAACCGCAGTTCGTGGTCAAAGCGATCCGCTATCCCGGCGATAAGATTCACGTGACCGACTACCTGGATACCGAGGACTTTGCCGGCCCACTGCCGAAAATTTTTAATGATACCCTGGCATTTGTAATGCGCAACCTGCACAAGATCCAGGCAGGACGGGGGGTAAACGCCCCGGGCCGGCCGGAAATCCCGGAAAGCGTGTTCGAGGAACTGCTGGTCAATGCCCTGGTGCACCGGGATTATCTGGTGAGTGCACCGGTCCGGTTGTTTGTCTATGACAACCGCATCGAGATCATCAGTCCGGGGCATCTGCCTGACAACCTGACTGTAGAGAAGATCCGCACGGGAAATGCCGGTATCCGGAATCCGATCCTGGTTTCTTATGTGGCCAAGGGACTGCTGCCCTACCATGGACTGGGCTCCGGGATCAAACGCGCTTTAGCGGCATGGCCACAAATCGATTTTGCCGACGACCGGGACGGGTGCCTTTTTACGGCAACGGTTCACCGAAAACCGGCAGAAGAACTGAAATTGGCGACCATTTCATCAAAAAGCGAACGAAAACCCGACACGACGTCGGGAAAGTGTCGGGAAAGTGTCGGGAAAGCGTCGGGAAAGATTCTGGGTGCCTGTCGGGAAAAGCCTTCAGTAACCATCCCGGAGCTGGCTGCATTGATTGGCATTACCGAGCGATCAGTCCAGCGGAACATTCAGAAGCTGCAAAAGCAAGGATTGCTGCGCCGGATCGGCGGCAGAAAAGAAGGCCACTGGGAGGTGCTGTCATGACCGGGTTCAGCGAGCAAGCTGCCGAGCAGGTTACCGGGCAGGCCAAAAATATTTATACAAACAAAAAGAAAAAATAGATGAACAACACGGCAAGCATTGTTTCAAGAGTCTGGAGTTTCTGCCACACCCTGCGGGATGACGGTGTCAGTTACGGCGATTATCTGGAGCAGCTCACCTATCTGCTGTTTCTCAAGATGGCTGATGAATATGGCAAAATTTACCAGAAAGATGCCGGCATCCCGAACGAATACAACTGGGAAAGCCTGAAAACCCGCAAAGGCGCGGATCTTGAATCCCATTACATCTCCTTGCTCAGGGCGCTGGGGAAGCAGAAAGGCATGATCGGCCAGATTTTTGTCAAATCCCAGAACCAGATCCAGGACCCGGCCAAGCTGTATAAGATCATTCACATGATTGATGCGGAAAACTGGATCATGATGGGCGCGGACGTCAAGGGGGATATCTACGAGGGCCTGCTGGAAAAAAACGCCGAAGACGTGAAAAGCGGGGCCGGGCAGTATTTTACCCCCCGGCCCCTGATCCGGGCCATGGTGGAATGTGTCCGGCCCGAACCGGCCAGGACCATTGCTGATCCTGCCTGCGGCACGGGCGGGTTCTTTCTGGCGGCCTATGATTTTTTAGTCAATGCGTACAGCCTGGATAAAGACCAGAAAAAGTTTCTGAAAAACCACACCTTTTTCGGCAACGAGATCGTGGCCAACACCCGCCGCCTGGCTTTGATGAACTGTTTTTTACACAATATCGGGGAGATCACGGGCGAGTCCGCCATATCCCCCAATGATGCCCTGATTGCCGATACCGGGGTCCGGTACGACTATGTTTTAACCAATCCGCCCTTCGGCAAAAAAAGCAGCATCACCATCACCAACGGCCGGGGCAAACAGGAAAAAGAGGATCTGCGTTACAACCGGCAGGATTTCTGGGCCACCACCTCCAACAAGCAGCTCAATTTTGTCCAGCACGTGCGCACCATGCTGAACATCACGGGCCGGGCCGCCGTGGTGGTTCCGGACAATGTGCTTTTTGAAGGGGGTGCCGGTGAAACCGTGCGGAAAAAGCTGCTTGAAAACACGGACCTGCACACCATCCTGCGGCTTCCCACGGGCATATTTTACGCCCAGGGGGTCAAGGCCAACGTGATCTTTTTTGACAACAAACCCGCGGCCAAACACCCCTGGACCCGGGAGGTCTGGTTTTATGATTTCAGAACCAACGTCCATTTCACCAAAAAGAAACACCTGATGGCATATGATGACCTGAAAGATTTCATTGCCTGCTACAACCCACAAAACCGCCACCAGCGCAAAGAAACCTGGTCGGAAGACACTCCTGACGGCCGGTGGCGCAAATTCACTTTTGAAGAGATTGCCGGCCGGGACAAAACCAGTCTGGACATCTTCTGGATCAGGGATCAAAGCCTGGCAGACCTGGACAACCTGCCTGATCCGGATGTGCTGGCCGAAGAGATCATTGAAAATCTGGAAGCCGGTGTCGACAGTTTCAAGCAGATCATGGAATCGATCAATGGACGATAGCGCGCAAATAAAGTAAGATTGATTCAGGCGGCGTAGAAAACCGAGCGGCTGATTATGAATGGAGAACAGGTATGTACATATCCAATTTAAAATTGAGGAACTGGCGCAATTTTACCAGCGCCGATGTAGACCTCAAAGAGACCGTCTATCTGATAGGTCCCAACGCGTCAGGCAAATCCAACCTGCTGGATATCTTCCGCTTCATGAGGGACATCGTCAATCCCAAGGGTGGTGGCCTTCAGCAGGCCATTGACCTGCGCGGAGGGCTGAAAAAAATACGCAGCCTGGCGGCAAGAAAACCGGCCTGGGTAGAACTGGAGTTTGAATTCCGGGAAGATCTGCACAATACCGGAGAACCGCCGGACTGGTGTTACAAGCTGTGGATCAACTATGAAGGAAAAGGAAAGCAGCGGCCGATTGTTATCAAAGAAGAGGTATGGAAAAAAGGGACGCGGCTGGTGGCACGTCCTGATCCGGATGATAACGCAGATCCTGAGAGAAAAATTCAGACACACCTGGAACAGATAAACATGAATCGTGAGTACCGCGAGGTATCGAATTTCTTTTCCGATGTCCTGTATCTGCACCTGGTACCGCAGCTTTTGAAATTCAGTGACCAGCTCTCGTTGAGACACCTGGAGTCTGATCCGTTCGGTCAGGGACTTCTGGAAGAAATTTCAGGCACACAAAAGCGCTCCCGCGACTATCGTCTCCGCACCATTGAAAACATTCTTAAAAAGGTCATTCCCAATCTGGAGCAGCTGCAGTTCAAAATAGACGATACCACGGGCAGGCCCCACCTTGAGATGTTATACAACCACTGGCGTCCCAATGCGGGATGGCAGAGAGAAGATCAGTTTTCCGACGGCACATTGCGGCTGCTGGCCATGCTGTGGACCCTGCTTTCTTCCAATCGGATGATTCTTCTGGAAGAACCTGAACTGTCACTCCACAATGCCATAGTCGAACAGATTCCGGATCTGCTCTACAAAACCAGGCAGCGGAAGAAAACCGGCGGTCAGATTCTTGTGAGCACCCACAGTGAAGTGATGCTGTCCAGCCAAAGCATCGACGGCAATTTCCTGATACTCCAGCCCGGTCAAAGTGGCGAAGCCACCAGGATCACTCCGCCCTCTGAAGCTGATATCGAAGCCATGAAAGCCGGACTCTCACCCGCTGACATACTTTTGCCGCAAACAGCCGTAACCGTCCAAAGGATCTGATATGACAGATGTTTACTGCTTTGCTTTTGTTGAAGATACGCCCAGCGCCGCTGTTGCAGACAAACTCGTAGCAGCCAGAAATGCCAGATTGGAACACCGTCTTGTTTTTCAAAAGGGATTCCCTGCTGTCATGAGAGGGTTTGGGGCCATCAAGAGTAAATGCCGCACTTTCCTGAGCATGGCAAAGGCCGGGAGCCACACATTCGTATTAACGGATCTTGACAAAGCACAATGCCCGTGTTCCCTGATCCGGGACTGGTTCGCCATCCCCCGGGAAATTCCTGTTGATCTTCCGCCTCAATGTATTTTCAGGGTGGCTGTCAGGGAGGTGGAATCCTGGGTACTGGCAGATCATGAAGCCTGGGCTGCTTACATTAAAATTCCCGGTGACAATTTTTCAAAGACCCCTGATCAACTGGACGACCCCAAACAACACCTTTTGACCGTGATCCGCAGGAAAGGCAAAAAAAAGATCCACCAGGAAATGCTGCCGAAAGGGGCCGCCCACATTGGTCCTCTCTATAATGAGGTATTGTGTGAATTTATCAACACCTCATGGCAGCCGGAACGTGCGGCAGAAAATTCACCCAGCCTGGACCGTGCCCTGAAGGCATTGATGAAGATATGAAAAAGGAAAATCACAATGACAACCGTTGAAATAAATGCCGGCATCTGCGGCTTTACCACTTTGGTGTATGCAGAAAAAACAAATGGTTATAACGCTTTGTTCAGACTGGAAAGCCAGTGTCCCAACTGGCAGAAGGTCAATGAGCTTCTGGGCGGCCAGGAGATGGATTTGATGGCGGAACTGTTTAAAAACAGGCAGACCGGGGAGTTTCATTCCATCCTGCTGGAGACCGTGTTAAAAACCATCCCCCACATTTCCTGCCCGGTTATATCCGGGATTTTCAAGGCCCTGGAGGTGAGTGCCGGACTGGCCCTGCCCAAAGATGCGGCCATCTGCTTCAAAGAATAGACCTGCCATGGACCTGAGTACGTTTGAATGCATGCAATGCCACGCCTGCTGCCTGCAGCCGGGATAGGTCGGCTTCCCCAGTGAAAGTATCCAGTGAATTCATTGCCTGATTTTTGCAGACCCCGTCATCCACACGACCTGTTCTTCGGAGACCGGTTCACCAGGTAAATGCCGGCACAGACCAGGGCCAGGCCCAACCAGACCATGATGCCTGCGGGTTCAGACAGAATCACGGCACCGAAAAAAACACCGAACAAAGGGGCCAGAAAAGTGAATGCGGTCAGCCCGCTGACCGCAAAATTGTGAATCATCCAGAACCAGAGGGTGTAACTGAAAAAGGCCACCACGACAATCTGATATGCCATTGCCCACAGAACCCCGGCAGCCGGGACAATGGTATAATCCTGTTCAAACAGGAGTGATCCTGCCAGCAGAATCGGAATGGCAAACACCAGTTGTGAAAACAGGGTCTGGTAATGACTGACGGTCACGGTCTGGCTGATCCGTTTGATATACAATGTGGTCGTGGCCCAGAAAACGGCTGCGGCCAAAGACATCACATCCCCGATCCAGTTGTTTTCCGGCAGCAGGGGAGACTGAATCCTGAAAACCATCCACAACCCGGCAAATGCCAGTATCAGCCCGGCCGCTTTCACGGGATGCAGCCGGTCCTGGTCCACGAAAAAATGGGCGCCCAGGGCCACCCAGAACGGATGGGAATACAAAAAAATGGTGGCCCTGGAAGCGGTGGTAAACACAATACTCCAGTATAAAAACAAAAAATCAAGCCCGAACAGCAGACCGATCATCACACCATGTCTTCGGGCGCCTTTGGGAAAAAGAACGCGCTGTCCCTTGAATTTGGCCCAGAGCAGCACCAGAAACCCGGCTGCCACGGACCGGATGGTGGCCGCAAGCAACGGGGGTATCCCCTGGTTGCTGAATTTGATGCTGACCGCATTACCGCCCCAGATGGCACAGACCAGCAACAGCAGAAGACCGGCGGTCAGAGATATTTTTCCATTATTCAATTTTGTTCCACAATCAGGTTTTTCAGCTCATTTTGATCATCGGAACGGATGGGGAAATGTGTCTTGAGCAGTTGTCCGGCTTCTTTGACCGCCTGGCAGATGGCTGCTGCCTGATTTTTCTGTTGAATGCCATTTGTAATCATGCGGATGATTTTATCCCACTGGTCTTTTGACACCTTGGTGTTGATGCCCTGGTCTCCAAGGATCCAGACCTTTCGTTCGAAAACAGAGATGAAAATCAAAATCCCTGTCCTGTCCCGGGTCTGATACAGCCCCTCACGAAGAAAACTGACCATGGCCGCCTCTTTGACTTCCTCCTCGATTTCTCTCTGGGAGATGAACATGCGCTTCAGCCATGGAAGGTGTTTGCAGGTCTGGTGAAAGACCATGAAGCAGATGGTTAAAATGCCCAAAAAAAGCCACATGTTCTGGTTGCCGATCCACAGCCAGGCACCGATGAAATAGCTGAGTATCAATGACACGGGAAGCGCAAACGCCATTCCGCCGATGACATCGGCCATGGGATAGGAATAGCTTCTTGAAACCACCATGGGAACGATTTCACCGGCGGTCTCCAGTTCCACTTCCCTCACTGTTTGAATAATTTTTTCCCTGTCCTGATCCGACAAAAATTGTTGCGCCAAAGATTTCATGATTACCACCCCCCGGAAGCGCCGCCGCCGCCGAAACCGCCGCCGCCTCCTGAAAAACCGCCAAAACCGCCCCCGCCGAAACCGCCCCTTCCCACACCGCCGCCGCCCAGCCAGAATCCGCCGCCATGCCGGCTTTGGGTAGAAGACGAATTAAAGCTGAGCGGGGAGCCCAAAAAGCTCATGGCCAGTCCGCCCACCGCACCTATGGGAATCAGCAGCAGGAGCCATAAAAAACCAAAATTAAAAAACATGGCCCCCAGGATGGGAAAAAACAGACCTCCGGACAGGGCACCTAAGGGCCGGCGGATTCTTCCCAGCATATTGATCAGAACAAAAAAGACAATCAAACCAAAGATGCCTGATTGCCCCCGGGCAGAACCGGATTCAGGACGGCGGCTGTTTTCTGCTGCCTTGAATTCTCCCCGGACCACCTGGGTCATGGCCTGTACCCCGTCCATCACTCCCTGGTCAAAATTGCCTGTTTTAAACCGGGGGACAATAATATTCTGAATAATACGTCCGGCCATCAGATCGGTCAGGGTCCCCTCCAGGCCGTACCCCACCTCAATGCGAAGTTTGCGGTCATTTTTGGAAATAATAAGGATGGCACCGTTATCCAGGTTTTCCTGGCCGATTTTCCAGGTTTCAGCCACCTGGATGGCGTATTCCTCGATATTCTCTCCTTTAAGAGAAGGAATCGTCAGTACGGCAATCTGTGTGGAATCGGTCTGTTCCAAATCACTGAGTACGGTTTCCAGCTGATTTTTTGTGGCGGCAGACAGTATGTTCGCATAGTCGTTCACCCGGGCTTTGAGCTTGGGCACTTCCAAGGCGAATGCCTGGACCGCGAAAAAAAAGACCAAAAAACCGGTCAGCCATATATGATATCTTTTCCGCATAATCCTTTCCATTACTGGGTAAAGTCAACCTTTGGGACACTTTTTGCCGTGTCTTCCGCCTGGAAATATTGTTTTCTGTCAAGATGGAGCATCAGTTTGTTGGTCAGATTGTTTGGGAATTTCCGGATGGAGAAATTAAAGTTTTCCACGGCCTGGTTATACCGTTGACGCGCCACATTGATACGGTTTTCCGTTCCTTCCAGCTGGTTTTGAAGGTCCAGAAAATTCTGACTGGCTTTCAGATCCGGATATCTTTCCACAACCACCATGAGCCGGGACAGGGCGGAAGAAAGGCTACCCTGCATCTGCCTGAGGCGTTCCATGGCTTCCGCACTTCCTAAATCCTCCTGGGACAGTTGAACGGAAGTTGCTTTGGACCGGGCTTCAATCACGGCTTCAAGGGTTTCTTTTTCATGGGACGCATACCCTTTGACCGTCTCCACCAGGTTGGGGATGAGATCGGCCCGTCTTTGCAGGCTGGATTCCACATCTCCCCATGCCTTGAACACGGTCTCTTCATTCTGCTGGATGGTGTTGTATCCGCAACCGGATATCAATCCGAGTGCAAGAAACAACATCATGTAACGAACCATATGTTTAATCATTGATACCCCCGTTTTAAGCTTCTTACGCCGTCAGAATCAGATTCAATCCAGGATACCGACATCCAAATAGAAAGGACCCTGTTCTTTTATTTACACGAACAGGATATAACATGTCACACATTGAAAAACAACTTGACGTAAAATACGCACTGTTATATTCTGAATGAATGTTCATTCCTAATGCAAGGAGAAACAGATTATGCCCAAACAGGTGAAGCGGGAGGATATTATCCGGACCGCAATGGAACTGCTCGCGGCCCAGGGGTTTCACGGGGCGCCCATGTCCATGATTGCCGAAAAAGCCGGCGTCGGAGTAGGCACCATATACCGCTATTTTGAAAACCGGGACATCCTGATCAAAACGATCTATCAAGAGTGTGAACAACGACTGGTGGCATTTTTAACCCAGGATTATCCTTACGGTCAGCCGGTCCGGATCTGTTTTTTTCATATTGCCAAAGGCCTGGTGGCTTATTTTACCCAAAACCCTATGGAATTCAAGTATTCCGAGCAATTTCACTACTCTCCTTTTGGTGAAGCCCATCGCCGGAACCGGATTTTTAAAGCGGCCGGACAGCCGGATATTTTCATGGAACTTTATGAAAGAGGTCTGTCCCAGCAGGTGATCAAACACCTGCCCCCAACGGTTTTCTTCAACCTGGCGTTTGCGCCGATTGCCTGGTCTTTGCGGGATCATATTCTGGAAATTGCACCCATTGATGATGCGCTTGCACAGGTGCTTGCCGCATCATGCTGGGACAGCGTAAAAAAATAATCCCCTTGTAAACATTTACCATTATCATTTGAACCGTCATTTGATTGAAAATGACGGTTTTGACAATTTGACTGAAAGGTGTTGCCGCATGCAGAAATGTTTCAAAATCCAGATGATTTTTCTGATTCTGTTCATCTGGGCAGGATTCACATTGACAGGGTGTGATCAGATCACCCGCCGGCTTGATCCGGAAAAAGAAACCAAACCGGAATCAGAAGAAGTCCGGGCCGTTTCCGTGGTAACGGTGGCCACACAAAAGGTGACACTGACCACAGAACTGCCGGGACGAACCGCACCGTTCCGGATGGCGGAAATCCGGCCCCAGGTCAACGGCCTGATTTTAAAACGGCAGTTCACCGAAGGGGCCAATGTCACGGCCGGTCAGGTGCTGTACCAGATCGATCCGGCCCCGTTTCAGGCGGCCCTGGACAATGCCGAAGCCGCCCTTGCCCGGGCCAAAGCCAATCTGGCGGCCACCCGGCTGCGGGCTGAACGATATGAAACACTTCTGGCCGACAATGCCGTGAGCCGGCAGAGCTATGATGATGCCGCAGCCGCGCTCACCCAGGTGGAAGCGGATATTGCCGCCTGGAAAGCCACGGTGAAATCCGCCCGCATCAATCTGGCATACACCCGCATCACCGCACCCATTTCCGGCCGCATCGGCCGGTCCAATGTCACGGAAGGCGCCATTGTCACCGCGTACCAGCCCTTACCTCTTGCCACCATTCAACAGCTGGACCCCATTTTTGTGGATGTGCCCCAATCCACCATTGAATTGTTAAGAATGAAGGACAGCCGAGACCATGCCGGGGAAAAGGACCTGAACCAAGTGAAAATTCTGATGGAAGACGGCACGGCCTATCCCCAGGACGGGACCCTGCAATTTTCAGATGTGACTGTGGATCCCACCACGGGATCCGTCATTATCCGGGCCGTGGTTCCCAATCCGGAAAACAGGCTGCTGCCGGGCATGTTTGTCCGGGCACAGATTATGGAAGGCGTGGATGAACATGCCATTCTGATCCCCCAGCAGGGGGTTTCCCGGGATGCCAAAGGCAATCCCTTTGCACTGGTGGTGGATGAAAACAACCGGGCTGCGTTTCGCGGGCTGGTCCTTGACCGGGCCATTGGCGACCAGTGGCTGGTGTCCTCGGGTATCACACCTGGTGAAAAATTGATTGTCGAAGGACTGCTCATGCTGCGGCCGGGTATGGCCGTCGCCGCCACCCCGTTTGACGCGTTGTCGTCCCAGGAAACGCCCGATGCTTCGTCTCAAAAAAAGCGTGACAAAGGGGCATTGTAATGTTATCCAGATTCTTTCTTGACCGCCCCGTGTTTGCCTGGGTAATCGCCATTGTCATGATGACCGCCGGCGGTCTGGCCATCTACAACCTGCCCGTGTCCCAGTACCCCCAGATCGCCCCCCCGGCCATTGCCATTGATGCCTTTTTTCCCGGAGCGTCGGCGGAAACCGTGGAAAATACCGTCACCCAGGTGATCGAACAGAAAATGACCGGGCTCGATGACATGCTGTATCTGTCGGGCACCAGCTCTTCTTCCGGCACCTCCCGGGTGGAGCTGACCTTTGCCCCGGGAACGGACCCGGACATCGCCTGGTCCAAGGTGCAAAACAAGTTGCAGCTGGCCATGGCCAGTCTGCCGGATGTGGTGCAGCGCTCCGGTGTCAAGGTCAGCAAATCCACCCAGAACTGGCTGATCATCGTGGGCCTGATATCTGAAGACGGGAGCATGAGCGGCACGGACTTGAGAGACTATGCCCAGTCCAGTCTGGAAAAAATCCTGTCCCGGGTCCCGGGGGTGGGGGAAGTGGAAAATTTCGGGTCCCAGTATGCCATGCGGGTCTGGGTCAATCCGGACCAGCTCACCAATTACAATCTGACCATGGAAGATGTGATTGCCGCGCTGAAATCATACAATGTCGAGGTTTCCGCCGGTCAGCTGGGCGGAGCCCCTGCCGTGGAAGGCCAGCGCATGAACGCGGCCATCATTGTTCAGCATCTGCTCCAGACCCCGGAAGCGTTTGCCGCCATTCCCATCCGCACCAATCCGGACGGTTCCGTGATCCGGATCAAAGACATCGGGTACACGGAACTGGGAACGGAACGGGATGATGTGGTGGCGGAATACAACGGCAAACCCTCCGCTGCCATGGCCATCCGCCAGGCGGCCGGTGCCAATGCCCTGGAAACCGCCAATGCCGTCAAGTCAAAACTCGAAGAGATGAGCCAATATTTTCCTCCCGGCATGAAGGTGATTTATCCCTATGACACGACCCCTTTTACCAAGGTGTCCATTGAAGAGGTGATCAAAACCCTGTTTGAGGCCATTGTGCTGGTGGTGTTTGTGATGTATCTTTTTATGGGGACCTTCCGGGCCACATTGATACCCACCGTTGCCGTTCCCGTGGTGCTGCTGGGCACGTTCGGCATCCTGGGGGCGTTCGGGTTTTCCATCAATATGCTGACCATGTTCGGCATGGTGCTGGCCATCGGCCTTCTGGTGGATGACGCCATTGTGGTGGTGGAAAATGTCGAACGGATCATGGCCGAAGAAGGCCTGTCTCCCAGAGAGGCCACTGCCAGATCCATGGATCAGATCACCAGTGCTTTGATCGGCATCGGTCTGGTCCTCTCAGCCGTTTTCGGTCCCATGATCTTCTTTCCCGGTTCCACGGGTGTGATCTACCGCCAGTTTTCCGTGACCGTGATTTCCTCCATGATGCTTTCCGTGGTGGTGGCATTGATTCTGACACCGGTGTTGTGCGCCACGTTTTTAAAGCCCATCCCCAAAGGGCATGAACCTGCAGACGGGGCCGTCCGGTTTCTGCGCCCGTTTTTCCGCTGGTTTGACCGGTTTTTTTTCCGGCTCCGGGATCTGTATGTCCGGCTGGTGGGCCGGGTTCTGGCAAAAAGAATGCGTTATCTGCTGGCGTTTGTGCTGATTGTGGCGGCCATGGGATATCTGTTCCAGCGCATGCCCACAGGCTATCTGCCGGATGAGGATCAGGGCATCCTGCTGGTGCAGGCCATGCTGCCGTCCGGTTCCACCCTGGAACAGACCGAGGCGGTTATGGACAAAGTCAGGAATCATTTTCTGGAAAATGAAACCGAGGCCGTGGAATCGGTCATGGTGGTGGCGGGGGTCAGTTTCGGGGGGGATGGCCAGAACATGGCCCTGGCCTTTGTTCAGCTCAAAGACTGGGCCTTGCGTGAACGACCCGACCTCAAGGTCGATGCCGTGGCAGGCCGGGCCATGGGCGCTTTTGCCCGGTACAAGGAAGCCATGGTGTTTGCGTTTGCACCGCCCCCCGTCATCGAACTGGGCGTGGCCACGGGGTTTGATCTTCAACTGCAGGACCGGAGCGGACTGGGTCATGACAAACTCATGGCGGCCCGGAACCAGCTGCTGGGCATGGCGGCCCAGGATCCGCGCCTGATCAATGTCCGGCCCAACGGCATGGAAAATGTCCCGGAATATTATGTAGATGTGGACTGGGACCGGGCCGGGGCGCTGGGGGTTTCCATCAATGCCATCCACAACACCATATCCGCGGCGTTCGGCAGTGCCTATGTCAATGATTTTATTCAGGCCGGCCGGATCAAAAAGGTGTTTGTCCAGGCGGATGCCCCGCATCGAATGCTGCCGAAAGATCTGGAAAAACTGTATGTACGCAACAACCGGGGAAAGATGGTGCCGTTTTCCTCTTTTGCCTCGGGCCGCTGGGCCATGGGGTCCCCCAAACTGGAACGTTACAATGCATTTCCGTCCATCAATATCTGGGGTGAACCGGCGCCGGGAAAAAGTTCGGGCGAGGCCATGGCGGCCATGGAAGAGATCATTGCGCAACTGCCGGACGGCATCGGGTATGACTGGACGGCTCTGTCCTACCAGGAACGGATGGCCGGGTCCCAGGCCCCTTTGCTGTATGCGTTTTCCATTTTTGTGATCTTTTTGTGCCTGGCCGCTTTGTACGAAAGCTGGCCCATCCCCATTGCCATTTTGTTGACCCTGCCTTTGGGTGCCATCGGCGGGGTGATTGCTTCGAGCATGCGGGGAATGTCCAATGACGTGTATTTTCAGATCGGCCTGTTGATCACCCTGGGCCTGACCACCAAGAATGCGATTCTGATCGTGCAGTTTGCCCGGGTCCGCATCGACGAAGGCGCGGATCTGATCGCCGCCACCCTGGAAGCAGCCAAACTCAGACTGCGGCCCATCATCATGACGTCTCTGGCTTTCGGCTTCGGGGTGGTGCCCCTGGCCATTGCCACGGGTGCGGGTTCCGGGGCCCAGCGGGCCATCGGCACGGGGGTTCTGGGCGGGGTGGTGACCTCCACCCTGCTGGTCACGCTCTTTGCCCCGCTGTTTTATGTCTTGATCTACAAGGCTTTGGGCAAACATCGAAAACGCTCGAACACGGCCCCTGCCGTGGCACAGATATCCGGAGGAACGTCTCATGAATAAACGCGTACTGGTTTTGATTGCCGCATTCACCTGCCTGGTCGGCGGCTGCACCATGGCGCCCGAATATACCCGGCCCTCCGCGCCCATTCCTTTGCAATGGCCAAAAGGCGAGGCATATCAGGATACGGCGGAACCAGGGGCATTACCGGTCCAGGAACTTTCCCGGCAGACATTTTTCGGGAATGAACCGCTTTTGAAACTCATTGAACTGGCCCTGGAAAACAACCGGGACCTGCGCCTGGCCGCGTTAAATGTGGAAAAAGCCCGGGCCCTTTACGGGATTCAAAGAGCGGAACTTTTTCCGGCACTCCATGCCACGGGCGCCGGTGCCAAAGAACAGCGATCCTTGGATCTGATCAGCCCGGGTGAGCCCAGAACCGTGGAACAATACAATGTGGGACTGAGCATGGCTGCCTGGGAAATCGATTTTTTCGGCCGGGTCCGCAGCCTGGAAGACCAGGCCCTGGAAGAATATCTGGCCACGGATGCGGCCCGTCAAAGTGTCAAGATTGCGCTGGTGTCCCAGGTGGCAACCGCATACCTGACCCTTGCGGCAGACCGGGAAAATCTCAACCTGGCCCGATCCACACTGGATTCCCAGCAAAAAGCCCATGATTTGATCCAGCGGCAGTATGAGGTGGGAGTCGCCACGGAACTGGACCTGCGCCGGGCTGAAATTCCCGTGGAAACCGCCCGCAGAGACGTGGCCCGTTTCACCCAGTCTGTGGCTCTGACCCAAAACGCGCTCAATCTTCTGGCCGGCGTTACCGTGCCGGATGATCTTCTGCCCAAAGACCTGAAAACCGTTCAGGAACCCGGAACCGTTCTTGCGGTCCTTTCTTCCGATGCACTGCTGTTCCGGCCGGATATCATAGCGGCGGAACACCGGTTAAAAAGTGCGTATGCGGTTATCGGTGCGGCCCGGGCCGCATTTTTCCCGCGCATCTCTCTGACCACCGGCATCGGCACGGCCAGTGATGCCCTGTCCGGTCTTTTCAGTTCCGGAACCGGCACATGGAATTTTGTGCCCCAGGTGGCTTTGCCGATTTTTGATGCCCGGGTCCGGGCTGCCTACCGGGTCAGCAAAGCCCAGCGGGACATTGCCGTCACCCAGTATGAAAAAACCATCCAGACCGCATTCAGGGAAGTGGCGGATGCCCTGGCTGTCCAGACCATGATCGACCGGCAGATCGCTGCCCAGGAAACACTGACACAGGCGGTGGCAAAAACCTATTTTCTGGCAAAAAAGCGCTATGAGAATGGAATCGACAGCTACCTGAGCGTTCTGGATGCCCAGCGGTCCCTTTATACGCAGCAGCAGGTGTTCAACACCCTTTTGCTGCAAAAAAGTGCCAACCAGGTACGGCTCTATGCCGTACTGGGCGGCGGAGATGAGTAGCGGGTATCATCCGGTTTTGATGAACCTGCCTTCCCGGTATTCCCGGAAAGCGGTTTCCAGTTCCTCTTTGGTATTCATGACAATCGGCCCTCTCCACACCACTGGTTCATTGAGCGGCCGGCCGGACAGCAGCAGAAACCGGACCGGTTTTTCAGCAGCGGACACGGTGATGCGTGTGCCTTTCCCGAACAGCACCAGGTCTCCGTTTTCAACGGGTGTCCCGCCGGTGCTGCCGCTGCCGCCGATCACATAGATGAAAACCGTGTGGCCCGGATCCACATCATGGGTAAAGACAGCCCCGGTCGGCACATCACAGTCCAGAAATGCCGGCTCGATCACAATGTCATCCACCGGGCCGTTCACGCCATCCATACTGCCGGCAATGATTTTCACCCGGATCTTTCCATCCAGCATGACTTCTGGCACCTGATCCGCCGTGATGTCCCGGTATTTGGGAGAGACCATCTTTTGGGCCGCCGGCAGGTTGGCCCACAGCTGGAATCCGTGCATGGCCCCTTTGTCATCTCCTTTGGGCATCTCCTGGTGAATGATGCCGCTGCCCGCAGTCATCCACTGTATATCCCCGGACGAGATGGTGCCCTGGTTGCCCAGGCTGTCCCCATGGGCCACATCCCCTTTCAGGACATAGGTGATGGTTTCAATACCCCGGTGGGGGTGCCAGGGGAATCCTTTCAGATAATCCGCCGGTGTGTCGGACCGGAAATCATCCAGCAGCAGAAACGGATCCAGGGTCGGGGCTTCGGCATGGCCGAACAACCGGTTCAGCCGGACTCCGGCACCTTCTGTGACCGGTTGGCGCTTCAGTGTGAGTTGAACGGGTCTGTCCTGGGGCATGATCTCCTCCATAATGGTTTAAAATTGCTTTTTAATACGTTCTCCATTATAACGGTTCCCATGAAATATAAAAGAGAAGAAACCCGGTTCTACCCGGGTAATGCCCCATGTATCTGGCCAAAGTAAGAAAAAACAGACAGACTATCTACTGTCTCAGGGAATCCATCCGGGAAGCATCGGTTCATGGATTTCAGGAAATCTGTGCCCTGGGACCGCAACCCGGGGCCTGGATCGATTACCCCGGGGGCAATGCCTGGCATTTGTGCGATGAACTGGTCCATCGGATTGCCCAAAAAGCCCGGCAGTTTGATCCGGACCTGCTGGAAGACCTGTTCTGGCCGTTTGTCCGGCCTGATATCCGCCAGGCCACAGCCCATTTCCGGGAGCGGAACAAAACATCCACCTACCGGCGCATGACCCGGGATGAGAAAAAATCCGTGGCCCGTTCCACCCATGCGTTTGACAAGCGGAGGGCTCATTTTCTCAAATTCGGCAACATGGATCAGGGACCTTTGGTGAACATGCCGCCGGCCCTGTTCCGGAAACTTAAGGGCAAATGCCGGGATGAGATCGAACAGAGATTCATGCAGCAGGAAAGCCGTCTCAGTCATCGGGAACTCAAGTCTTATGTCTACACCATCTTTGACTTGCAGCGATTTTTCAAAGGATTTCTGGCAAAAAAAATGCCCCATGCCCTGGATCAGAAAAAAGTGGATACATTTTTCATCCAGGAACTGTGCGATCTGAACAAGCGCCTTTTCCGGCAGTCCGGACATCTGCACGATTATCTGATCCGGTATGTGGTCATGTTTTTTGACCATCCCTATGGAGAATCGGTTCTGCTCGAAGAAATGGAGCAGGATTTCCGGTTCCGGAGCCGGTTTTTTCACCCGCCGCCCAAACCGGCCGTGTCCCGGTCCAGGGCCAGGGAAATTTTCAATCTGACCGCCACGGAATTCAAGGCCATGGACAAACGGTCGTTGACCCGGCGGTTCCGGAAACTGGCAAGGAAACACCACCCGGACAAAGGCGGCAGCCATGATAAATTTGTAGAACTCAGCGAGGCTTACCAGGCCCTGCTGGCAAAAATCAATCCACCGGGATAAGACCGGTTTTTCATGAAAAGGAACATACCCATGTTTTACAAAGCCCAGAACAATGGATTCAAGCAGGCCATGCCGGGAATACAGATCAAGACCCTGGTCTATGGCGACAGCACCCTTTTGTCTCAGTTCAAACTGGCGGGCGGCCACACCCTGCCCGTCCATACCCATCCCCATGAACAGACCGGATACCTGGTTTCCGGCCGCCTGAAACTGCGCATCGCAGATGACACATTTGATGTGGAGCCCGGAGATTCCTGGTGTGTGCCGGGCAACATCCCTCATGGGGCAGAAGTGCTGGAAGATGCCGTGGCCATTGAGGTGTTCTCTCCGGTGAGAGAAGACTATCTGCCGGACAGTGCCCCTGAATAGCAGATATCCCCGCAACCGGGACCTGACATCTGAACTGCCCGGTTCACAGGTAACCATCATCCCTGAGATCATCCATAAGCCATGATGATCATGTTGACCTTTTTCAGGACCGGTGGTAAAACCAGGCGGACATGAAAAAAGGAACATATGATATGAAATTTGACCAGCGTGTATCCTGCGGCAGCCTGAATATGGATCACACAGGCCGGCATGTCCTGCTGGCCGGGTGGGTGGATGACAGCAGCTGCAACCCGCAGGCGTGATCCGGGAAACCGGTCTGAGATGCCCGACGATGTGTCATTACCACCGGAACTGGCTGCCTTGTTTCATCAAATTTATGACGATCTGACAACCGGCACGAATTATCCGGATCCCCGGCAGCTCAAAGATCAACTGGACACATGGATCCGGCACATGCTTTACAGCCCCACGGATCTGGCGGATATTCTTAAAGCGGTGTCCGCGATTCATGATGCACTCACCGCCCGGATCATCACCCATCATGTTTCCGTGTTCAAAACCCGGGATCACCGGTCAGTGCCGGGGGCTTTCTGCTGGATCGCCATGGGCAGTGACGCCCGGCAGGAACAGGTGGTACGAACCGACCAGGACAATGCCCTGATCTATGCGGACCCGCCCCGGTCCCAAGAAAAAGATTGGGATGCCTATTTTGCCGATCTGGCCGGACAGGTGGTCACGGACCTGGACCGGTTCGGGTTTTCTCTGTGCAAAGGGGATGTCATGGCCACCAACCCGCAATGGCGGGGGTCTCTGACCCGGTGGCGCCAGTCCCTGGACCAGTGGATCGGGTCTGCGGAACCGGCGGATATCCGGATTCTGACCATTCTTCTGGATTTCAGACCGGTTTACGGGGATTTCCCCATGGCCCGGGGTCTTTTGGACCGGGTGTTTGACCTGTTTCAGAAAAATCCGGCCGTCAACCATTATCTGACCCGGGATGATCTGCTTTTCAGCTCCCCCAAAACCCTTTTCGGCCGGATCCGGACCCACCGGATTCCGGGCTGCCGGGCCTGTTTCAATATCAAAACCGCCGGCCTGGCCCATCTGATCAACGGTATCCGCATTCTGGCATTGAATCACGGCATTTTTTCCCCGTCCACCCTGGCACGCCTGGCCGGCCTTAAAGACCAAAAAATAATCGATGCCGGAGAATATGAACAATACCTGGAAGCGTTTTATCACTTAAACCGGCTCAAGATCGGAAGTCACCTGAACCGGGACCGGCACCCGGACCTGCCCGTGAACTGCGTGGACCTGACCACCCTGTCTAAAACCAAAAAAAAACAGTTAAAAACCGTTCTGAACTCGGTGACCCTTCTCCAGAAACAGATCCAGAGAAATTACAGCATGAAATGGATGAATTTTTTCAATTAACCTGAGTTTAACCACACCCGGGGGGCATATGACACCGGATTTTCATGAATTTTTCACCCTGTTTGCAAAAATCAGCAAAAAGATCCATGCCAACACTGATACCAAAGATATTCTGGCCTGTATCGTGGAAAACATCACCCGGATTCTTTCTGCCAAAGGCTGTATTTTCTGGATTCTGAATACTGAAAAACAGTGCATTGAAACAAAAATCTTTCACGGATTTGACTACCAAAGCCTGATGCGCACCGATTATACCACCCTGATGACTTTGTTTGAAAACCACAAAAAAGCGTGTGTGGTGATTCCCAATGCCAGAGAAGATGACCGGATTCCAGACCTGGAGCGTCTGGGCAAACGGAAAATCAATTCCGTGACCGGCCTTTTCTTCAATATTTCAGGCCCGTATACCGGACTTCTGGCGGTTTATTTCATGGGGAACCGCACCCTGGAACCCCATGAACTGGAACTGGTCACGGCTTTAGGAGAACAAGGGGCCACCGCTCTGGAAAAGGCCATGGGTCATGACAAAAAAATTCTGGAAATCTACCGGAAAATCGTGGAAGGGTTTGCCCTGGCCATCGAGGCCCGGGACCGGGTCACCCATGGCCATTCCCGGCGGGTGGCCACGCTGTCCCGGCTCACGGCCCGGCAGATGGGTCTGGATGACGTCATGGTCAAAAACATTTTCCATGCCGGGATCCTCCATGATATCGGAAAAATCGGCACCCGGGACACGGTACTGGACCGTCTGGGGCATCTTACCCCAAAAGAGATGGAACAGATCCGGCAGCATCCGGTTCTGGGGGCGGACATCCTGGTGCCGCTGACCTTTTTTGAAGATATCGCCCCCATGATCCGGCATCACCATGAACGGTTTGACGGCACCGGATACCCGGATAAAATCGAAGGAAAGCACATCCCCCTGGGCGCCCGGATTCTGGCCGTGTGCGACGTGTTTGAAACCATGACCGCCGGCCGGCCCGGCATGCGGTCCAAAGACCTTGGCTCGGCCATTTGTGAACTGAAACACGGGGTGGGCACTTTATTTGATCCAAATGTGGTGCAGGCGTTTTTCGCCATGATTCAGGCACATCCCCAGGCCATGGAAATCCATGAATCCATAGACGATGTCCTGGATATGCTCCGGCAGAACATGGCGGATCTTGCCTTGCAGAACCGTCTGGAAAAAAAAACCACCCGCCTGTTTCCAACCGGATTTTAAACATTTGCCGGGTCTGGCTCAGACCCGGGCATAAACCCATTTTAGCGGGGAACCATGAACCTGTCATACCTGTTTAAGAACCTGCCCATCCGTTATAAGATCCTGTGTGTCTTCTCCGTCACTTTTGTCGTGATCATGGGTCTTTCCAGTCTCACCATCTATTCCATTGTAAAACAAAATGTTGAGAAAAATATCGAAACCATGCTGGAAAACGCCACAGCAGCCATGGTCAACAATGTCAGGACGGCCGCATCCGTGTCCATCCGAAACTATCTGCGGGCCACAGCGGAAAAAAATCTGGAGATCGTTACGCACCTGTACCAGCGTCAGGCCGATGGCAGCCTGACCCTTGAACAGGCCCAAAAACAGGCGGCAGACATCATGCTGGCCCAGAAAATCGGCACCCATGGCTATATCTGTATTCTGGACGGGACCGGCCGCGTGGTCAGACATCCCAAAAAACTGCTGGAAGGCCTGGATATTTCCGACCATGCCTTTGTTCAGGAAATGGTGGCCCAGAAAAAAGGATACATCGAGTATGACTGGCAGAATCCGGATGATGACTTTCCACAGCCCAAGGCATTGTATCTTGAATATTTTGCCCCCTGGGACTGGATGATCACGGTCTCTTCCTACCGGAAAAAATTTTCAGAACTCATGGAGATCAGTGATTTTGAAAAATCCATCCAGGGTCAGCGTTTTGGGAAAACCGGATATGCCTGTGTTCTGGATGCGGAAAACAATCTGATCATTCCTCCGGCACACCAACATGCAAATATCTTTTCAAACCCGGAACATGCGGACCGGTTTTTCAAAACCATTTCTGAACAAAAAGACGGGATTCATACGGTGTCATGGCCGGAAAAATCCGGGAACTTTGCTGGAAAAAACCGAATATTTTTCAATCATATTCCTGAATATCAATGGACGGTGGCATCCGCCATCCATATGGACGATTTTTTTTCTCCGCTCACGACCATCAAAAATTTTATCATGATTGTGGGACTGACGTCCCTGTTGGTGTTTATCCCCATCACATTTTTTCTGGGTGCCACCATCACGGAACCGCTGCGAAACCTCATGGACCGGCTCAATGAAGACATCGATACCGGAAAAGGGTTTTCCAACCGCATGGTGATTCCGCATTCGCTGGATGAGGTGGGCCAGATCTCGTTTTACTACAACTCATTCATGGAAAAACTGGAAACCTACAGCCGGGACCTCAAGGCCCAGATTGCCGAACGCAGACAGGTCCAGGAAGCGTTACAGGAAAGTGAAGAACGATACCGGTCCGTGATGGAGGCCGCGCCTGACCCCATCATCGTTTATGACATGGAAGGGCATGTCACTTATTTCAACCCGGCGTTCACCCGGGTATTCGGTTACACCCTGGAAGACAGCCTGGGGAAGAAAATGGACCATTTTGTACCGGAAGAACAATGGAAACAGGCCATGGAAGGAATTCAGGCCATCCTGGAAGGCCTGGTGCTCCCCCGCACGGAAACCACCCGGAAAGCCAGAGACGGCCGTCTTATCGAAGTGACCCTCCGGGGATCCGTATACCGGGACAAAAACGGGAACCCGTTAGGCACGGTCATCACCCACCGGGATGTCTCCCAGGTGAAACAGCTGGAAAAAGCGATCATGGAAATCGGAGAAAAAGAGCGCCAGAAAATCGGCAATGATCTTCACGATGACCTGTGTCCCCACCTCATCGGCGTGGAAGGGCTGAGCAAAGTGTTGAAAACCCGGGTGGAAAAAACCGCACCGGATGCGGCCCGGTCTGTGGAAAACATCACCCGCCTGATTCAGGAGGCCATAAAAAAAACCCGGCTGCTGGCCCGGGGCTTGTGTCCGGTCTATTTCAAACATGGATTGCTTTCATCATTACAGGAACTGGCGACCAACACCAAAACCGTTCACCAGGTAACCTGCGCCCTGCTGTACCATGAAAAAATCCCGGCCGGAAACGACATGGTGAACAGCAATATCTATCATATCGCCCAGGAAGCGGTCCAGAACGCCATCCGCCACGGAGGGGCCGACCATATCGTCATTGAGATGGCGTACCGGAATATGTCATTCTCCCTGGCCGTCAAGGACAACGGCACGGGGTTTGCCCCTTCCGGTGAATCCTCAGGCATGGGACTTCGCATCATGAATTACCGAACCAAACTCATGGGAGGATCCCTGGACATTGAATCCAGTGACACCGGCACCTGCGTCACCCTCAAACTGCCGGTCAGTGCCCTGCATTTTCCGGAGAATCGCACAAGATTGCACAAACCCCAAAAACATGGTATGGGCATACAGCAATGATGATAAAAAAGAAAATACTGCTGGTGGAAGACCACCCCATTTTCCGGCTCGGCCTGGCTGAACTGATCAATCAGGAAGAAGATTTAACCGCATCCGGCGAATCCAAGGATGTGGACGACGCCATCAGGGAAATCGAATCCGTGTTTCCGGACCTGATTATCGCAGACATTTCTTTGAAACATTCCGACGGCATCGATCTGGTGCGGCACGTGAACAAACACCACCCCCACATTCCCGTGCTGGTGCTGTCCATGCATGATGAATACCTGTATGCCCAGCGGGCCCTGCATGCCGGGGCAAAAGGATACATCATGAAACAGGAGGCCATGGAATCGGTGGTGGAGGCCATTCACCACGTGCTTGCGGGCAAAGTTTATCTGAATGATTCTGTGAAAGAGCATATCCTGTCCAATATCACAGGCACCAGTGATATTCGGAAAAAATCCCCCATTGACCGGCTCACGGACCGGGAAATGCAGGTGTTCAAACTCATCGGCAAAGGATATTCCTCCAGGGAAATTGCCGTGCGACTGTTTTTAAGCATTAAAACCATCGGCACCTACCGGGAAAGAATCAAAACCAAACTCAATCTGAAACATGCCAATGAACTGGTCCGGTGCGCCGTGCATTTCGAAAAAACCGGCCAGATCACCACAGTGCCGGAATAATCGGCCCTTCAAAGCCTTTGTCATCTCCTGATCCGACAACCTGTCAGGTTTTTCCCTACAAATCCGAATACATCCACCTACAGTGAAAATCAGTGTTTCACCGATTGTGGGATTGATTTTGCTTTACTATACGACATACAGGCGAATATCTCACCTGACAACCTCTATTTCAAAGGAAGGGAACGCTTATGACCGTACAACCCAACATGACCGATTATGAAAAAGAGTACAAAGAGTTCAAATGGCAGGTTCCGGAGTATTACAATTTTGCTTCAGACGTGTTTGACAAATGGGCCGAAGATAAGGAAAAACTGGCCATGCTCTGGGTGGATGACCACGGCACTGAGATCAGAAAAACATTTTACGAGCTCAGCAAAGCCTCCAAACAACTGGCCAACGTGTTCAAATCCCGGGGCATCGGCCAGGGGGATGTGGTCATTGTGGTGCTTCCCAGAAACATTGAATGGTGGATCGCTTTTACCGCGTGTATCCGGTGCGGGGCCATGATCGCGCCGGGCACCACCCAGCTGACGGCCAAGGACCTGGAATACCGGGCCAACAAATCCGAAGCGGCGTGCATCATCACCACACGGGACATTGCCGGCGCTTTTGACGAAGTCACAGACAAGTGTCCCACCGTGAAAACAAAGATTGTCATCACTGAGCCCAAAGAGGGGTGGGTTTTCTGGGATGAGGCCATGGACCAGGCATCCGACGAATTTGAAACCGCAAAGACCAAAGCAGATGACAACTGTCTGGTCTATTTCACTTCCGGCACCACGGGATTCCCCAAAATGGCGCTGCATGCCCATTCTTATGGATATGGACATATGGTCACCGGCAAATACTGGCTGGATCTCAAACCCGAAGACATGCACTGGAATGTGTCGGACACGGGATGGGCCAAGGCGGCCTGGTCCAGCTATTTCGGTCCCTGGAACCAGGGGGCGGCCCAGTTTGTCCATCATACGGACCGGTTTGATCCCAAAATCACGCTGGGTCTATTATCCAAATACCCCATCACCACCATGTGCGGGGCCCCCACCATCTACCGGATGCTGGTGCTTCAGGATCTTTCCAAATACAAATTTTCCACCCTGCGCCATTGCGTGGGTGCCGGCGAACCTTTGAACCCGGAAATCATCGAGGTGTGGAAAAAAGCCACGGGCTGTACCATCCGGGATGGATACGGCCAGACCGAAACCGTGATTCTGGCGGGCAATTTTCCCTGTATTCCGCCCCGGTTCGGATCCATGGGCAAACCCACGCCGGGCATTGATCTGCATGTGATCGATGACCAGGGCAATATCTTAGGCCCCGATGAAGAAGGCGATATTGCGGTGCGCATCGAACCGGAACGCCCCATCGGACTGTTCAAGGAATACTGGAAAGAACCGGACCGGACGGCAGCCGCCTTTATTCCGGGCTGGTATCTCACCGGGGACCGGGCCTATGTGGATGAGGACGGGTATTTCTGGTTTGTGGGCAGATCAGATGACGTCATTCTCACCTCAGGGTACCGCATCGGTCCCTTTGAGGTGGAAAGCGCATTGATCGAACACCCGGCCGTGGCCGAATCCGCCGTGGTCTCCAGTCCGGATGAAACCAGAGGCGAGGTGGTGAAAGCCTTTGTGATCCTGGCACCGAACTACAAGCCCAGTGACGCGCTGGTCAAGGAGATCCAGGATTATGTGAAAAAAACCACGGCCCCTTACAAGTATCCGAGAAAAATTGAATTTGTGGATGAACTGCCCAAAACCATCAGCGGCAAAATCCGGCGGATTGAACTGCGGGATTCGGAATGGGGAAGATAAAATGGTTATGACATCTTAAAAAGGGAGACAATCCATGAAAGAAAAAATTTACAAAAAGGAAATCCGGATCACGATTATATTCACCGTGCTGCTGCTTTTAACCGGACATTCCGCATCCATTTTCGTTCTTTTTCCCGGCCTTCAGCAGGGAACCCTGTGGGGGTTTCCCATCCAGTATATCATTCCCATTCTGCTGGGATGGTTCGGCATTGCCGCGGTCTGCCTGGCAATGACCCTGGTGTGCAACAAATTTGACGATGAAATGGCAGAATACGTCAAAACCCTGGCCCCTGAAACCGACACCTCAACCGAAAATACTCAAAAATAAGGAGATGACACCATGCCTGCGGAATATGCATTAAACAACGTCTGGATCGGACTGGGAATGGTGATTATCCTGTTTGCTATTTTTTATGCGGTCGGTTATTTTTCGAGCCGGAAAACAGCGTCGGACGAAGATTTTTACGCGGCCGGGTTCTCCATCGGTCCGGTGACCAACGGACTGGGTATGGCGGCCACATGGGCCAGTCTGGCCACATTTTTAGGGGTCATCGCCCTGATCCTGCGGCTGCAGGTACCGTTTGTATATTTGTGGATCCAATGGGCCATCTCCATCCCTTTGCTCACCCTGCTGTACGGCACCAGCCTTCGGCGGATGAAAGCGTTCACCCCTGCCAGTTTTATCCGGCAGCGGTATGGAAAACCCTCCACCATCGTGATCGTGTGCTGGATGATTCTGATCATGATCATGTATGCCTTAGGCCAGATGGTGGGACTGGGACAGGCGTTCGAGCTGCTGTTCGGCGTGCCGTATAATATCGCCATCATTGTGGCGGGTCTTGCCACGGTGGGATTCATCACCATCGGCGGGATGTACGGGGCCACCTACAACGCGGCCTTTCAGATGGTGGTGATGACCATTGCCATGATCGTGCCCATGGGTGCCATCATGAAGGCCATGGGGTCTTCGGGATGGTGGTTTCCGCCCCTGGCTTATGGGGACATGGTGCCGGACATGATCAAAAACATCCCGACGTTTTTTGACATGAAATACGATTTCCGGTGGTATTTTGCCCTGATCCCGGCCTTTACCCTGGGACCCGTGGCCCTGCCTCATCTGGCCATGAAGGTGTTTACCTCATCCTCAGTCAAAAGCGCCCGATGGGCCGTGGTTTGGTTTGCCCTGTTTTTAGGCCTGCTGTTTTCAGGAACCTATGTGGTGGGCTTTGCCGGCAACTATTTTACCGCCACCACGGGCCGGATCATTGAAAAAGCGGACCAGACCATCCTGATCCTCAACGTGTTTTACAACCCCACTCTGGTGGCCGCCTTTGTCATGGGCGGGGCCATCGCTGCCGGGCTGTCCACCATCGGCGGCAACCTCATGGCCATCGCCGGGCTGGTGGGATCGGATCTGCTGGGCATCATCGCCCCCAACATGGAATCCGCCAAAAAGATGAAATGGGGATATGCGGCCCTGGGGCTGGGCGGACTGGCTGCCGTTCTCATGGCGTTCAATCCCCCGCGATTCCTGGTGACCAGTATTCTATGGGCATTCGGTCTGCTGGCCACCACGGCCACCCCGGCCATTCTGCTGGGGGTGTGGTGGAAAGAGGCCAACAAACTGGCATTGATCATCTCCTCCATGGTCTGCGGAATCATCTTTATTGTGATCTCCCCCCATGTGCTGCCCTCCATCTGCGTCGGATCGGGTCTGGTGGCGGCATTGGGCATGTCCGGCGGCATGGTGACCATTCCCTTGAGCTTTGCCATGTTCATCATCCTGTCCATCGCCTTTAACCGGATGCCGGCCCTCAAGGCATACGCCCCGACGCTGGCGGACAAAAAAGTGATCGACCGGATCCACGGCTGGGGTCCGGATTATGATGAATCCCGGTACAACGGCATCAAATGGCCGCTGATCATCTCAGCGGTCTGCGTCGCTGTCTTTATCTGGGGCCTGCAGCCCTGGTAACCTTCACCCATGAATGGGGTCCGGCCCCGGCCCGCCCGGGGCCGGACCCCATTCAATACCCCCCATGCCCCGGCGGTCGCAACAAATCATAACAGCCCTGCGCCGTCACCGGCTTAACACTTAACACTTAACACTTAACACTTTAAACTTTAAACTTTAAACTTAAGGATCTCCATGAACTACCCCGCCGCCATGACCCGGCTTGCCAGACTGGACCCAACTGGTGTCCGGCAGCTTCCCCTGAATCACCTGCCCTGGATCTGCATGTTTCATGTGTCAATACTGGGGCTGATATACGGAGGCACTGCCGCCTGGCTCAGCCGGGATATGCTTCTGGGTCAGGGATTGCTTAAGCTGACCCTGGCCGGCATTCCAGTGGCGTTTCTCATGCATGCCGGGGCCGCATTGTTCATCTGGGTGTTCCTGAAAGCCCTGGGAGGAAACGCCTCTTTTCTGACTGCCTATTTCACTCTCGGCGTTGCCGCCATTTCCCTGTGGCCAGTGGCCCCGTTTCTGGCCATGCTTCAGGCACAGTCCCCTCCTGGTCCCGCCATCATCATTGTTTGTGGCATAACCGGTCTTTACGGACTGGCAGTGACGGCAAAAATGATCCAGCACGCGTTTGAACTGTCCTTTGTCCGGATGGTGATCGCCCTGTCCGTTGCCGTTCTGTATATCGGGTGCTTTTTATACCTGTGGATATAGGCCCGGCGTGTCACCCTGCCGTGTGTTCTATAGGTCTGGGCCCAAGCCGATCCCGGGGCTGAACTTCTGGAAATGCTTTCCGTGAAATTCCACACATCCCAAGTTCTGATTCCCCATTGAAGTGGCTTGGACCGGTCAAAATCATTGGCTTTTACCAATGCCTGTGACCAAACCAGAGATTCAGGCCAGCTGTGCTTTTGGGCCACCTCCGGGACTGTAAAACCTTTTAATAAATCGCTGTTTACGCTTTTTGCTATTTGTGGCAAAAAGCGTAAACAGGGCGTTAGGAACAAATATCTTTTCAAGGTCACACCAGGCAGTTTTCTTGCTTGAATCATGCGTAAAAGAGCTGTAAATACTGAACTAACACCCGGGAGAATAAAGATGCAACGGAATACATATCGTTTTTCAAGATGTTTTGTCAGCCGTGCCGAGGCGGTGCCAACGATCGGGTCCGTTCGGCCTTCCGCCACAGTGCGACTGAGGATTACTCCGGCGCCCTCATCGGGTTTCGGCTTGTTCTTCCACAGATTGATTCCCGATGATCCTGGCCATGACCGCTGCCACTATTTACATCGGCTGTTTTCTATATCTTTGGGTATAGTTTGTCAGCTCAAACCGGTCTTTTTTTAAAAAAAATCTCAGGCAGCATCGGACAGATACCTTTTTTACTGGATAAATCATGGATAACCCGTTAATATAAAAGATAATATGACAAGCAATTCAAAGGAAACGTGTTACGCCTATTGAAAATAAACTTTCAAAAATTTTGTGATTCAAAAAATCAAAATAACAATTGGAGGCTAAAATGAATAAGGCAGCCATAACCAAACATGAAATTTACAATAAACTGATCGATTTTTCAGAGCAGGACCTGAGTGATATTGTGAAGTATATAGATTTTATCCGGCATAAAAAAAAAATGGGAACCAAAAACATTATTAAACTCGAAGGCATTTTAAAAGACCAGGACATTGACTTTTCCATCCTTAAGGAGTTCAAGCAAAACACATGGAAGCATGTTGAGCAGGAATTTGAGAATGGATAATTTTGTCACCGACACCCAGGCACTTGTCAAATTCATGATGGGAAAAAAGGTCATAAACGACCGCTCCTTTAAAGCCTACCAGTCTGCAGATAAAGGACTGGCCATCATCATTATACCGGCAGTTGTTTTAATGGAGATACTTTATCTCTTTGAAAAAAACAGGATAGACGTGGGTTTGCTGCATACCAAAGAACTGATAAAAAGCCAGAATTACCAGTTTGAACCTTTAAGTTTTGACATCCTCATGACCGCTTCGAGTATCAACGATATTCCGGAACTGCATGACCGTTTGATTGCCGCAACCGCCAAATATCTTGGACTTCCCCTGATCACTAATGATCCGGTGATCAAAAAATCTGAACACGTTGAGATTTTAGAATAAACCCTTCCGTGAGGGTTTTTCTTCCCATAAGGATAAGTTCCTGTATAACTTATTGCTAAATAGCATCCGGTGATATATTTAATGACCGGATCATGCTTGAAAATCGAACCCGTACCAAAAATCCGGATGCCAGAAAAAAGAGGCCCGTCATGAAAAACGCGCACACATTGTCTGCTCGAACCATGGATGAACTGATCCGGGTCGCTTCGGGAAAATCAGGTGCCGACCTGGTGATTGACCATGCATTGCTGTTGAACGTCTACACCGGAGAATTTTTAAAAAATCAGTCCGTGAGCATCAAAAACGGGTATATCGCGTTTGTGGGAGACCATGCAGAACACACCATCGCATCAAACACCACGGTGATCGATGTCCAGGGCAAAACACTGATTCCCGGGCTGATTGACGGACACACCCATCTGGCCTCTTTTTTTGAAATCAGCCAATTCATTCCCTATGCGGTCAAGGACGGCACCACCACCCTTGTCACCGAAACCATGGAAACCTATCCCATCATGGGATATGAGGGAGTGGTTGAGATACTGGCCTCATTCAGAGACCAGCCCATCAAGATTTTCGGCACAGCCCCGGCCATGGTGTCCATCAGCACGGCTGCCAGCGGCATTGCCGGGGATGACTTAAAAAAACTGCTGGACCGGGACGATATTCTGGGGCTGGGAGAATCTTACTGGCAGGCGGTGTTTCAGACACCGGAGAAGATCCTGCCGGTATTTGAAGACACCCTGAGGGCCGGAAAAGTGCTGGAAGGACATTCCGCCGGGGCCGGCGGAAAAAAACTGGCAGCCTATCTGGCCACGGGGATCTCCTCCTGCCATGAACCCATAAATGCGGACCAGGCCCTGGAGCGGCTGCGGCTGGGATTGTACGTCATGATCCGGGAAGGCAGCATCCGCAGGGATCTTGAGGCCATCGCCCGGATCAGGGATGCGGGCGTGGATACAAGACGACTCATCCTGGTCACCGACGGGGTGGGACCTGAAGATCTCGTGGAAAACAAGGGCATGGCATTTGTGGTCCAAAAGGCCATTGATTCAGGATTTTCTCCCATGGAAGCCGTTCAGATGGCCACCTTGAACGTGGCGGAACATTTTTCACTGGATTCCCTGGTGGGCGGCATTGCGCCGGGCCGAAGCGCGGATCTGGTGATTATTCCGGATCCGGGTTTCATCACCCCGGAAATGGTGGTCAGTCATGGAAAAATTATCTTTGACAAAGGACAGATGCAGGTGTCCCCCCGGACACATTGTTTTTCCAATGCCTGCCGCCATTCCGTTCGCCTGCCCCGGCCCCTGACACCCGAAGACTTTGCCGTCACAGCCCCCCCAGGCAAAAAAATCGTGCCGGTACGGCTCATGGAAATGGTCACGGACCTGGTAACCCGGGAAACCCAAATGTCTCTGCCCGTGATCCACGGACGGATTCAGGCGGATCAGGACCAGGATATTCTCAAAATCAGTGCCATTGACCGGGCCATTGAACCCGGAAACATGTTCACCGGCTTTATCAAAGGATTCGGGCTGAAGGATGGCGCCATTGCCTCGAGCCAGGCATGGGACACCGCCGACATCGTGGTGGTGGGCACCCATGATGCGGACATGGCAGACGCGGTCAACCATATTCACCGGCTGCAGGGCGGGGTGGTGATCTGGGCCAAAGGAAAATGTCTGGCCCAGATCTCTTTGCCCGTGATGGGACTCATGTCAGATGCGTCCGTGCCTGAGCTGGCCCGGCAGATCCGGGCCCTCAAAACAGCTGCTGCAAAGCTGGGAGTGGTGTTTCCCGACCCGTTACTGACCCTGGTCACCCTGGCCGGGGCTGCCATCCCTTATTTACGGATCTGCGAACAGGGACTGGTGAACCTGAAGGACGGGAAACGCCGCCGTGCTTATGTGGAAGAATCCTGAAACCGCCCTTTTTATGACATCATCCAGGTGGCGGTCTGGTAAAACACAATAGACAGGCTTAAAGCCAGCAGTGTATTGAACGCCATGGAAAACACCCCCCATTTCCATGATCCGGATTCTTTGACAATGCAGACCACTGCCACAAAACACGGTGAATAAAAAATGGTGAACAAAATCAGGCTGAAGGCGGTGATGGGTCCCCATCCATCCGCTGTTTTCAGCCGCTGTGCCAGAGACGTGCTGTCTTCCGGGTCCACCTCTCCCAAGGAATAAGCCGTTCCCAGGGTGGACACCACCACTTCTTTGGCGGCAAATCCACCCAGAAGTGCGATATTGGTCTGCCAGTCAAATCCGGCATACCGGGTAACCTTCTCCATGGCCATGCCCATGCGCCCGGCAATGGAATGGCGCAGGGCCGCCGCCCCCGGATCCATGGTTTCCGCTACCGGTGTGTGCATTCCCGCTGCATTTTCATTGGACACGGGTTGGGTATCCAGTTGCGGAAAAGTCATCATGGCCCATAAAACAATGGAGATCCCCAGAATCACGGTGCCGGCTTTTCTGATATACTGCCAGGTGCGTTCCCAGGTATGAATGGCCAGGCCTTTGAACGTGGGCAGCCGGTAAGGAGGCAGTTCCATGACAAATGGGGTGGCCGGCCCTTTGATGACTGTGGATCTCAGCAGCTTTGCTACCAGCAGGGCGCCCACCCAGGAGATCAGGGTAATGATCAGCATGACCTGGGCCCGGTGATCCGTGAAAAATGCCGCCACCAGCAGGGCATACACCGGCAGCTTGGCCCCGCAGTTCATAAAGGGCACGGTGAGCAGGGTGGCCAGGCGCTCTTTGGGGGACTTCAGGGTCCGGGTGGCCATGACACCCGGCACGGCACAACCGCCGGCAATGCCGCCGGAAACGATAAAGGCCATGACCGATGCCCCATGCAGACCGAACATCCGAAACACCCGGTCCAGCATGAACGCCATGCGGGCCAGATACCCGGAATCCTCCAGAAACGAGATGCCCAGAAACATGAACACAATCAGGGGCACAAACCCCAGGACCCCGCCCACCCCGTCAATGATGCCGGAAACCACCAGAGACTTGAGCAGCCCGTCGGCAAACAGGATATCTGCCCGGTCCCCCAGCCAGGTGAAAAAGTTCTCAAACCACGCCACGGGCACCTCACTGTAGGCAAAGGTGAACTGATACAATCCCATGAGCACCCCGATCATGATCAACGGCCCCAGAAACCGGTGGGTCACGATTTTGTCGATCTTGTCGGACCAGGCCAGCCGGTTCGGGTCCAGGGTGTGGGAAATCACGCCCTGTTTGAGAATGGATGTGATAAACCCGTATCGCTGGTCCGCGATCATGCCTTCCGGATGGGTGTCCAGGGTGGTTTCCAGATGACGCGACAATTTCAGAGCCACCGCTGACAGCCATTCATGGATTTCGGAAAAGTGCGCTTTTCCCGCTTCCAGAACCTGAGCATCGTTTTCCAGGTATTTCAGCGCCACCCACCGGCATGGATACTGGTCAGTCAAAAAATGATCTGAACGGATTCTTTCCTCCATCTCATCCAAAGTGTCATCAATATCCCGGCCATAGGAAATTTTCAACGGTGCCGGCCGGGATCCCACATGATCTGCAACGGTTTTGAGCAGCTGAGCCCGGCCCTTTCCCGTGCGGGCCACCATGGGCACCACGGGCAGTCCCAGCAGCAAAGACAGTTTTTCAACATCAATGGTCACGCCCCGTTTTCCGGCCACATCCATCATATTCAATGCGATACAGACATTGGCCCCCATTTCCATGAACTGAAGCGTCAGATACAGATTTCTTTCCAGGTTGGATCCATCCACGATATTCACAATCATGGCCGGTTTTTCATTGACAATGAAATCTCTGGCCACCACTTCTTCCATGGAATACGCGCTCAAGGAATAGGTCCCCGGCAAATCTACGATATCAAATATCTGATTTTCGGCCGTGCAGATGCCCTGCTTTTTTTCCACGGTCACCCCGGGATAGTTTCCCACATGCTGCCTTGCCCCGGTCAGGGCATTGAACAACGTGGTTTTTCCGGAATTGGGATTTCCGGCCAACGCAATGGTGATCGCCATATCAGTGCACCTCCACGAAAATATAATCCGCTTCATTGTTTCTCAAAGTCAGGGTGCCTCCCATGATCCGAAGCGATACCGGATCTTTCAACGGGGCCCGCCCCTGAATCCGGATATCCTTTCCCGGAATCAGGCCCATGTCCCGGATCCGCCGGCCCAGTTCTCCCCTGGCTCTGACGCTGACAACGGTACCCGTCTGATTCACCTGCATCTGCCGCAATGAAATGCCTTTTATCATGTCTTCTCCTTTTGCTGAATCATTCAAATGGCTAAGTTTTATATGCCTAACATTGAATATTGTCAATAACAAACATGATGATTATGAATTTTTTTTTAATTGACTTACTATATCATCAGGCGTTAAAAAAAACAGGACCCCAACATGGAGGAAGACATGGAAAAGACAGTTCCGCTTTCCGAAAATATCGAAGATTACCTGGAAACCATACTGGCGCTGCAAACGCAAAACACAGTGGCCCGATCCAAAGACATTGCCGAAAAACTGGATATCAAACGGGGATCGGTCACAGGCATGCTCAAAAAACTGGCAGCCAGAAAACTGATTAACTATGAGCCGTATGGATATGTAACACTGACCCCGGAAGGAGAAAAAATCGCAAAAAAGATTGAATACCGCCATATGGTACTCAAGGATTTTTTATTCAGGATACTGGAAGTGGATGAAGCACGTGCCGATGAGACCGCCTGCCGCATGGAACATGCCATGGACAGTCAGTCTTTCAAAAAATTTGTGGCATTTATCGCCACGCTGGATGCCTGTCCCTACCGGAAACAGGGCATCGATTGAATAAAAAGAATCTCACCTTCGATTTTCAGACCAGATCACCGTGGCGGTCAGGCCTTGCTGTATGCGGCTGATCCGACCGTCTGTCTGGATGGTTTCCAGATAGGACTGAATGATCCGCCTTAATTTTGTCTCAGGGACGGAACCGGCCTTCTGGAAAAATGCCGTCTGGTTCTGAATTTCCTGACCTAAGGTGGCGGTCTGGTTCCATTCCATTTTGTCGAACCAGATATCTGGAAAATATTTCATGGCAATCAACAGATTGAATTTATAAAGAATGGATTGGGGGCGGTCGTCCAGGGGACGATCCATGATTTTTTCCCACAGCGCCGCCATGACGGGATCCGGTTTCTTGTCCGCCCACCCCCGGATGGCAAAGCCTTTTTTGCCGCAGGCCATCATTTTAAAAAACGACCGGGAGGTTGACAACGCCGGTGCCATGAATCCCGTGACCAGATCGAACCGGTTTTCCCACCCATTTTTCTGGATATCCACCCCATGCCAGTCGTCACAGCGCAAATGGATCCGGTCCTTCAGATGCGGCGGTATGGCCTGCTCGAACCGGTCCAGCATGGCACTTGAAAAATCCAGGGCCGTGACATGTGCCCCGGTTTCAGCCAGACCCAGGGCCAAATCCCCGGTGCCGCATCCGATGTCCAGCACGGTCATGCCTTCAGACAGCAGGCCGGCCTCCCGGAACCGGGCCAGGGCTTTATCCTTTTTCCGGTTTTCTTTTTCCTGCGTTCCCTTGTTGTAAGTGGCTGCGGCCCTGTCCCAGTATTCCGGTGTGGCAAACCCTTTATGCACGGCATAGGTGTCATCGGATTTAATTTTTTCCCATTCGTGGATCCAGAAATCAGGGGTAAAAATATTGTCCATGTCTCATTTCCTTTACACCCGGTTAAAGGCGTTCTATTTTGTGTCTGTATTTTTTTTGCCGGGAAACACGCATACATCAAACAAAGGGCACTGGTCACACTTGGGTTTTCTGGCATCACAGATGTCTCTGCCAAAATAGATGAACTGCAAAGACAGGTCACTCCAGGCTGATTTTGGAATAATTTTCATGAGATCAAATTCCACTTTGACCGGATCCCGGGACCGGGTCAACCCCAAACGGCCGGATATGCGCAGCACATGGGTATCCACCACAATGGCCGGATGCCCGAACGCCGCCGATCTTACCACATTGGCGGTCTTTCGCCCCACACCGGGCAGTTTCACTAAAAGGTCCAGATCATCTGGCACCTGGCCGTCATGGCGGTCCAGCAGGGCCTGGGCGCACGCCTTGATATTTTTGGCCTTGTTGTTGTAAAACCCCGTGGAATAGATAATTTTTTTGATGTCAGTCAAATTGGCTGCGGCCAGAACGGCGGGATCGGGAAACCGCGCAAACAGATGCCGGGTCACCTGATTGACCTGGCGGTCGGTGCACTGGGCCGACAAAATAGTGGCGGTCAGCAGTTGAAACGGGGTCTGATGCACCAGTTGGGTCTTGACATCCGGGTACCGGTTTTTTAATGTGCGGAGCAAAAATTGGATATCCACGTTTTTCATGAAAGTTATTTATATATGAGTGACAGAAAAAGCACAAGCCCTGTCCGGGCGTTGGGGCTGTGTTCCGGTGGGCTGGACAGCATGCTGTCCGGCGTTATACTTAAAAATCAAGGCATCCATGTGACCTGGATCAGTTTTGAAACCCCGTTTTTCTCATCAAAAAAAGCGCAAAAAGCGTCCGCCATCTGTGACATCCCTTTGATCACCAAAGACATTACCGGGCCTTATCTGAAAATGATGGAAGCCCCCAAAGCGGGGTTTGGAAAAAACATGAATCCGTGCATGGACTGTCATGCACTCATGTTTGAAACCGCTGGCCGGCTCATGCAGAAAATGGCATTTGATTTTCTGTTCAGCGGAGAAGTCGTGGGCCAGCGGCCCAAATCCCAGACCAAAAACGCCCTGCAATACGTGGAGAAAAACAGCCGGTTCAAAGGGTTTATATTGCGGCCTTTAAGTGCCCGGTGTCTGCCGGAAACGCCCATGGAAATCCAGGGCCTGGTGGACCGAACACAACTTTTGGGCATTAACGGCCGGTCCCGGAAACAGCAGATCGCGCTGGCCCGGCAACTGGGGATTATTGAATACCCGGCCCCGGCCGGCGGGTGCCTGCTCACGGACCCGGGGTTTTCCACCCGGCTCAAAGATCTGTTCGATGTTCAGAAAACAAAAGAGATCCGGCACATTCACCTGCTCAAATACGGCCGCCATTTTCGCCTGACCGATACCTGCAAACTGGTGATCGGACGATCAGAAACAGACAATGAACAGATCATGGCCTGGTATGACCCCACGGCAGATGTGCAATTCAACCATGCATGGCTGCCGGGTCCCACCGCCCTTCTAACGGGGCGGTTCGGAAAAGCGGAGATTGAAAAGGCCGCTGCCATGGCAGCGGCCTATACCAAAGCGCCTGAAAATGAACCCACACAAGTCCGGGTGACCATCGGTCCCGAACAGACCCTGATCACCGTGGTGCCTTTAAAGCCGTCAAAACTGGGGTCCCGATTGATCGGATCCTTAGTCAAGGATCAATAATAGATCATTTTTTCCCAGAATTCCTTTTCATCCTTATCCCAGTCCTTGCCGAACTTTCTTTCACAAAAGGATGCCAGACGTTTATACCAGCTGGTCCAGGGATTTTTTCCCTCTTTTCTGGCTTTCAGAACATCCAGCAGAAACGTTTCAATATTGATCATCTCTTCTTTGGGAATATAGGAGCAGGCCCCGCCCAGATAGGATTTTTTAATATTATCCGGGCTTAAGGCATGGGCCGTGAGCATCACGGTGACAATCTCTTTTTTATTGGCCGTTTCCAGCAGCTGGTATCCGTCCACACCCATGATATCGAGTATGGCAATATCAAATGTCTGCTCTTTTAACAGCTGATCGGCTTGTTCAAACGACTGGGCCCGGGTCACGGTAGCCATGTCCAGCAGTTCTTCCAGAGAATCCAGCACATCAGGCTCATCATCCACAATCAGAATTCTTTTGTTTTCCAAACTGATATCAGTCATGATTTTTTCCATTCATATTTACGGGTTTGAGATAATTTTTTTTAAGGGATTTAACATAAATGTCAACCCAATGGATTAAAATAAGGCTTTTTTAGTCGATTTCAATCCCTTTATTCTTTTGCTGTGCCTGGAGCTGTCCACAGGCGGCCAGAATATCGGCTCCTTTGCTTTTCCTTACAATGGCGGTCATATTTTTATCCAGCAGTATCTGCAAAAATGTTTGAACGGTTTCCGGATCCGGTGCTTTCAAACGGGTTCCCGGATGCGGGTTGAATGCAATGAGATTGACCTTGGCCCGCACCGGGAACAAAAGCCGGACCAGTTGACCGGCATGGGCCGGCGAATCGTTCACGCCTTTGATCAGGATATATTCAAAGGTGATCTTGTTTCTGGGCTTCATGGTGAACTGTTGACACGCGGTTAAAAGCCGTGTCATGGGATAGGTGTTGTTGACCGGCATCAGCCAGGACCGGGTTTCATCATCCGTGGCATTGAGGGAAACCGCCAAATTCACGGCGCACGCCTTTCCCAGCGCCAGGATTTCAGGCACCAGGCCGCAGGTGGACACCGTGACCCGCCTCGGGGAAAATTTCAATCCGAAATCCGTATCCGTGATCACGGCAATGGCCTGGATCACCTGATCATAATTGGCCAGGGGTTCACCCATGCCCATGAACACGACATTGGACAGTTTCTGGGGATCCATGTTTCTGTGTGCAAGAAACATCCGCACGGTCCGGACCTGGGCAATGATCTCCCCGGCGGTCAGGTTTCTTTTCCATCCCCCTTTAGCCGTCAGACAGAACCGGCAGTTCATGGCACATCCCACCTGGGAGGACACACACAGGGTAAAATGATCTTTTTCCGGTATAAGCACGGATTCGATATGGGCCCCGTCCGTCAGCTGAAACAGATATTTTTCCGTGGTGTCCGCAGACACCTGTGTGTCCGCCAGAGTCAGGCAGTCAAAATAAAAATGATCGGCCAGCAGGGCCCTCAGATCTTTGCCCAGATCGGTCATCTGGTCAAAATCATCCACCAGTTTCAGGTACAGCCATTTGAAAATCTGACCGGATCGAAACGGCCGGACCCCTTTTTTTTCAAGCCATCGGGAAAGATCTTCCCGGGTATAGTTCAATAAATTTTCCATTCTTATTCCTGTGGATCCAACTGGATTATTTCCTTGACATATCACAGTTTATGGACTAAATTCAATGATTTGATTTGATATTGGGATGAAGGTCTTTTTATGTTTGAAAATTTGAGTGACAGGCTTGATTCGGTCTTTAAGAAGCTGAAAGGTCACGGCACCCTGAATGAGAAGAATATTGAAGAAGGTCTCAAACAGGTAAGAATGGCACTTCTTGAGGCGGATGTCAATTATAAGGTTGCAAAAAATGTCATTTCAGATATAAAGACCCGGGCACTTGGCCAGGAGGTCATGGAAAGTCTGACACCGGGTCAGCAGGTCATCAAGATCGTGTATGACGAGTTCACCCGGATGATGGGATCAAAACACCAGGCCCTGGATCTGGGCACGGGTTCTTCCGGGTCCATTATGCTGGTGGGACTTCAGGGGTCGGGTAAAACCACGACTGCCGGCAAGCTGGGTCTTTATCTGCGCAAGCAGGGAAGAACCCCGTTTCTGGTACCCGTGGATGTGTACCGGCCGGCAGCCATTGACCAGCTGAAAAAAATCGGGACCCAGCTGGATCTGCCCGTGTTTGACAGCACCCCGGACATGAAACCGCTCAAGATCTGCCAGGACGCCCAGATAGCGGCCAGAGAACAGGGCTGCGACACCCTGGTGTATGACACGGCCGGACGTCTGCACATGGATGACACCCTGATGGCGGAACTGGAAACCCTGAAAAAAGGGGTGAGTCCATCGGAAATACTTCTGGTGGCCGATGCCATGACCGGTCAGGATGCCGTGAATATTGCCGGCTCCTTTGACCAGCGCCTGGACCTCACCGGGGTGGTTCTGACCAAAATGGATGGAGATGCCAGAGGCGGAGCGGCATTGTCCATCAAGGCCGTGACCGGCAAACCGCTGAAATTCATCGGTGTGGGAGAAAAATTCACCGGCCTGGAACCGTTTCACCCGGACCGGATGGCCTCTAAAATTTTAGGGATGGGAGACACCCTTTCTTTTATCGAGCGGGCCCAGGAGGCCGTGGATGAAAAGGAAGCCAAAACCCTTGAAAAAAAACTGCGGCAGAACGCCTTTACCCTGGAAGATTTCAGAGACCAGATGAAAACCGTCCGGAAAATGGGATCGGTCAAGGACATTTTAGGCATGTTGCCGGGAATGAACAAAAAACAGCTCAAAGGGTTGAATATTGATGAAAAGGAATTTGTGAAAATCGAAGCCATCATCAATTCCATGACTCCGGAAGAAAGGGAAAAATATGCCATTATCAAGGCCTCCCGGAAAAAACGGATCGCCTTTGGCTCCGGGACCACGGTTCAGGATGTCAACAAGCTGTTGAAAAGCTACACCCAGTCCATGAAAATGATCAAGAAGTTCAATAAAGGCGGCATGCGCTCATTGAAAAACATGCTGCCGTTTTAAGGAGAAAACAACTTATGTCCGTTAGAATCAGATTGACCCGCAAGGGTACCAAGAAAAAACCGTTTTACAGAATCGTGGCCGCAGACATTGAAGCCCCCAGAGACGGCCGGTTTCTGGAAACTTTAGGAACTTACAACCCCATGACCGAACCGGCCGACATCGTGCTCAAGCAGGACCGGATCCAGTACTGGCTGGACCAGGGTGCCACTCCCTCCACCACGGTGACGAGCCTTTTGAAAAAACAGGCGGCCGCGCCCAAACCGGCTGCAACGGCCTGAACCTGTTCTTTATTGACACATCCGGATGCTTACCCCTTTGACGCAGCAAGGAGATGGACACATGAAAGAGCTGATTGAATACATTGCCAAAGCACTGGTGGATGACCCCGACCAGGTCCATGTTTCAGAGGTTGTCGGAGATCAGACATCGGTTCTGGAACTTAAAGTCGCCAAAGAGGATCTGGGAAAGGTGATCGGAAAACAAGGCAGATCGGCCCGGGCCATGCGAACCATTTTAAGTGCGGCATCCACCAAAATGAAAAAAAGAACCGTTCTGGAAATCATTGAATAATGGCGGCTCCGTGACTGGAAAAGTCTCTTCAGACACCGGTTTTCTTTCGCTGCTGGTCATGGGCGAAATTACCGGCGCCCATGGGCTGGAAGGCAATATCAAGGTCCGGTCCTTTGCCCAGGCACCGGATCTTTTTGCCCCGGGAAGCCGGGTGTTTGTGTCATCAGGAACCCGGGCGGATGCGCAGCCGTTTGTGATTGATCATTGCGTTTCTTATAAAAAAGGACTGCTCATGCGGCTGGCCGGAATTAAAGACCGGGACATGGCAGATGCGCTGATGGGAAAACAGATTCTGGTACGGCGCAGCCGGCTGCCGGAACCGGAAGAAAACGCCTGGTACTGGGAGGATCTGTACGGTCTGACCGTGACCGATGAGGTATCCGGTGATTTAGGGACCATTGACACTATTTTTTCCACCGGAGCCCATGATATTCTGGTGGTGAAAAACAAGGACCGGGAACTGCTGATTCCCATGCACCGGCAGTTTGTCATGTCAGTGGACATTGAAAACGCCCGGGTGGTCACCCGGTTGCCGGAAGGATATGATACAGGCCTGTGATGGACTTTACGGTGTTAACTTTGTTTCCGGAGCTGGTGCAGGCGTTTTTTGATCACGGCATGATCGGCCGGGCCATCCGCCAGGGGCTGATCACCGGCAGGACCATCCAGATCCGGGATTTTGCCACGGACCGGCATCACACCGTGGATGACCGACCCTATGGCGGCGGATTCGGCATGATCATGAAACCCGAACCCCTGGCAGATGCCATTGCGCTGGCAAAAAAACAAGCACCTGATGCCCAGGTGGTGCTCATGACGCCCCAGGGAGAACCGTTCCACCAGCAGGCGGCCCTGGAAATGGCAGACAGTGACACGGCCCTGATTTTTGTATGCGGCCGGTACGAGGGGATTGATGAACGGATCATCACCCGGTTTGTGGACAAAGAGATTTCGGTGGGAGATTATGTCATGACCGGCGGAGAACTGGCCAGCATGGTGGTCATGGATGCCGTCTCCCGGTTGATCCCCGGGGTTCTGGGAAAAGAAGGGTCCTTTATATCGGATTCTTTCATGGACCACCGACTGGAACACGCCCAGTATACCCGGCCGGAGCAATTCATGGGAGACCCGGTGCCTGATGTACTCCTGTCCGGGGACCATGGACGGATTCAGAAGTGGCGGACCCGGTCATCTTTGGCCCGGACATTTGTCCGGCGGCCGGATCTTCTGGCAGCTCATCCACCGGATCCGGAGGAAAAGGCGTTGCTTATGCAATGGCACAACGATCTGGAAGCATTGCTTTATCCCCATTAACCTGTCATGGAAACTGTTCTATGGACAACCTGTATATTGCCCTGGTCCATTATCCGGTGGTGAACAAAAAAAACAAAACCATTGGATCCGCCTTGACCACCATCGATATGCATGATATTGCCAGGGCATCCATGACCTTTGGCGTCAAAAGGGTGTATGTGATCACCCCTTTTCAGGACCAGGCAGACCTGGCCCATGAAGTGATCCGGCACTGGACCCAGGGGGCAGGATCCCGGTTGAACCCTTCCCGGAAACAAGCCCTGGAACTGATCCGGGTGGCAGACACATTTGAAGCGGCCGTCCAGCAGATTCAGGCGGAACACAACCGGCCGGTGGTCACCATTGCCACCAGCGCCCGGATGAACCAAAAAACGATTTCACCCCATGCCTTGAAACAGAAACAGCGGTCAGATACCCCATGTTTGCTGATTTTCGGGACTGCATGGGGATTGGCGGATGAACTGATAAACCAATGCGACATGCAGCTGGACCCCATCACAGGTCCGGGGGATTACAACCACCTGTCGGTCCGATCAGCAGCATCCATTTACTTAGACAGACTGATGAACGGCTGATTTTTAAGATATCAGACAGCAACCAGGAGGAAACATGAGCAACGTAATAGAAAAATTGGAAAAAGAACAGATGCGCCTGGATATTCCGAAATTCGATTCAGGAGATACCATCAAGGTGCATGTGAAAATCAGGGAAGGGGACAAAGAACGGATCCAGATGTTCCAGGGTGTGGTGATCAAAAAGACCAACGGAATGGCCGGTGCCCGGTTCACCGTGAGAAAGATTTCCAACGGCATCGGCGTGGAGCGTATTTTTCCGCTGCATTCCCCGATCATCGATCAAATCGAAGTGGTGACCAAAGGGCGGGTCCGCCGTTCAAAACTGTATTACCTGCGCAATCTGCGGGGAAAAGCGGCCAGGATCAAAGAAAAACGCTTTGCATAATGCCGGTTTCATGTGGCAGATCGAACAGACGGTCCGGCAAAAAGGATTTCAACGGATTGCAGGTATTGACGAGGCCGGCAGGGGACCCCTTGCCGGCCCTGTCGTGTCTGCGGCCGTCATCCTTCCTGCGGATTTCTCCTGCCCGGGCATTACGGATTCGAAAAAACTGTCGGAAAAAAAGCGATGCTGGTTTTTCCCGATAATCATGTCCCATGCCGTGGCTGTGGGCGTGGGATTATGCGACCACAAAGAAATCGATGCCACCAATATCCTGGCGGCAGCACTGGCTTCCATGAAGCGGGCCGTTGCCAATCTGGACACTCCCCCGGATTATCTGCTGGTGGACGGCAAATTTCCTCTGGCCATGGATATTTCCCAGCAGGCAGTGGTCAGGGGAGACAGCAAAAGTATCTCCATTGCGGCGGCGTCCATCATTGCCAAAGTGACCCGGGACCGGATCATGGCCACCCTTCACCAGACTTTTCCTGAGTACCTTTTTATCCGGCACAAGGGATATCCCACAGCCGCACACAAACAGGCCATTCAAATCCACGGTCCCTGCCCGGTTCACCGCAAAACCTTTAAAGGAGTCTTGCAGGCATGACCCAATATCGAAAGCAACTGGGCCGATCCGGAGAACAGGAGGCGGTCAGACATTTGATCGAATCCGGATACACCATTGTGGAAACCAATTATACCACCCGGTTTGCTGAAATCGATATCATTGCCGCCACCCAGGACTGCCTGGTGTTTGTGGAAGTAAAAGCCCGTACCAGTTTAAAAAAAGGACTGCCAAAAGAAGCGGTACATGCTGCCAAGCAGCACAAAATCATTCAGGCAGCCCGGCAGTTTTTGAAAACCCAGCCTTCGACCGCGTGGCGTCACATTCGATTCGATGTGATGGAAATTTTTTTTGAACCCGCCCAAACCCGCATCAACCATATCCCCCATGCATTCCATATTGGATAACACGCCGGATACCAGCGGCACCCTGTTTGTGGTGGCCACGCCTTTGGGAAATCTGGAGGATATGACATTTCGGGCAGTCAGAATTTTAAAGGAAGCCGCATTGATTGCTGCCGAAGACACCCGGCATTCCAGAAAGCTGCTTTCCCATTACAACATCACCACACCGGTGATCTCCTGCCATGAGCACAACGAAGCCCGGGTTGCGGAAAAACTCATTTTGCTGTTACAGCAAAAAAAAAATATTGCTTTGATCACGGATGCCGGCACACCCTGCATCTCCGATCCCGGATACCGTCTGGTGTCTGCAGTGTTACCCCATGATATTCCCGTTGTACCGATTCCCGGATGCTGTGCCGTTGCGGCCGGGCTCAGCGTGGCCGGTTTGCCCACGGACCGGTTTCTGTTTGCCGGATTTCTGCCCAGAAAAGTCTCCCACCAGGAACAGGCCATCCAGGCATTGGCGGATCAGCCGGCCACTCTGGTCTTTTATGAATCCCCAAAGCGCATCCGACCCCTTGCTGAAAGGCTCATGGCCATTTTGGGCGACCGGCAGGCCTGTCTGGCCAGAGAGATTACCAAACTGCATGAAACCTTTATCCGGGGTCCGCTTTCAAGTATCATTGCCCGTCTGGATCCGCACATACCGCCCAAAGGGGAATGCACGTTATTTGTGACCGGGGCAAAAGCGCCGGAAAAGCTCTCATATCGGGATCTGGAATCTTTAATCCAAGACCGGGTGGCTGTTTCACAGCAATCAACAGCGGATCTGGCCAAAGAGATTTCACAGCAATTTCATGTGTCCAAAAAGCAGGTCTATGACACGATTTTAAAATTTAAACCTTGAATTTCAAAATTTAAATCAGGACAAATCATATGAGCCTTGAACTTTGTTATGTCATTATCGGTATTTTACTGTTGTTTGCATTTTTTGATCTCATGATCGGGGTGAGCAATGATGCCGTCAATTTTCTGAACTCTTCCATTGGCTCCAAAGCCGCGCCTTTTGTGATCATCATGTTGGTGGCCAGCTTAGGGATTCTGGCAGGGGTGACGTTTTCAGGCGGTATGATGGAAGTGGCCAGAAAAGGCATCTTTCATCCCCAGTTTTTTACCATGCCCGAACTTCTGGTAATCTTTTTGGCCGTCATGATCACCGATATTTTACTGCTGGATCTGTTTAATACCTATGGACTGCCCACATCCACCACGGTCTCCATTGTATTCGAGCTGCTGGGTGCGGCAGTGGCCCTCTCGGTTATCAAACTGCTGTACACCGCCGGCAGCACCATGGCGCTGTGGGATTATATCAACACGGCCAAAGCCATGGCCATCGTGGGCGGTATTCTTTTATCCATTGTCATATCCTTTTTCTCCGGTGCCATTGTCCAGTTCATCTCCCGGCTTATCTTCACCTTTGATTATCAGAAACGGCTGAAACGCTATGGTGCGGTATGGGGAGGTGTGGCCATGACGGCCATCACCTTTTTTATCCTCATCAAAGGGGCCAAAGGGGCCACCTTTATGACGGAACCCACCCTGATATGGATTCAACACCATACATTGACCATTCTTGGCGGCATATTTGCCGTTTCCGTGATCGTCCTCCAGATGCTGTTGTCCATTTTCAAGGTCAACATTCTCAAGCCCATCGTTCTGGTGGGCACATTTGCCCTGGCCATGGCGTTTGCCGCCAATGACCTGGTGAACTTCATCGGTGTGCCTTTGGCCGGCCTGAAAGCGTTTAGCACGGCCCTGGCATCTGCCGATCCCTTGAACATCACCATGGAAGCCCTGAGCAAGGCAGTCCAGACCCAGACCGGTCTGCTGCTTTTAGCCGGCAGTATCATGGTGGTCACCCTGTGGGTATCCAAAAAAGCCCGCACCGTGACGGAAACGGAAATCAGCCTGGGAAAACAGGATGAAGGACCGGAACGGTTTGAATCCATCTGGCTGTCCCGGAAAATCGTGGCGTTGTTCTATCATATTTTCAGTTCCCTGCGCACGACCATTCCCGAACCCCTGCGCCGGGCCGTTGCGGCCCGGATCACGCCCACACCGGTTCACCACGGGGGGTCTGCCGGAGAAAAACCCTCCTTTGATCTGATCCGGGCCTCAGTGAATCTCATGGTGGCCAGCACGGTGGTATCGTTTGCCACGTCTTTGAAACTGCCGTTATCCACCACCTATGTGACATTCATGGTGGCCATGGGATCGTCTTTTTCAGATCAGGCCTGGGGACGGGAAAGTGCGGTCTTCCGCATCACCGGTGTTCTGGCTGTAGTGGGCGGCTGGTTTATGACGGCATTTATCGCATTTATGGTGGCCTTTTTGTTTGCCAACATTATCTATTTTTTCAATGCCTGGGGCATTGCCGGGCTGATGCTGTTTGCCGGGTTCATGATCTGGAAAAACAAGAAAAAACACGATGACCAGTCCAAAGACAAGGAAGAGATGAACATTTTCCAGTTTGAAAAAGTGGATGATTTTCAGGCAGCCGTATCTGACACGTTCGATCATCTGGCATTGCAGCTCAAAGGCATCAGAGAATCCTTTGACCGGGCCTTTGATGCCCTGTTCACCGAAGATATCGGCACCCTGCGCCAGGAACGAAAACGGACCAAACAGGTCCAGTTGAGCACCAATGTGATTGTGGCCAACATTTTCAAGGTGCTGCGCCTGCTTCAGAAAACAGACAATCAGGTGTCCTACAACTACTACCAGATCATCCGCCGGCTTCAGAAACTGTCCGATGGATACCGGGATACCGTGATCCGGTGCACCATGCATGTGTCCAATCGCCACACCGGGTTGCTGCCGGTGCAGGTGGAAGAACTCATGGAGATCAAACAGGTGATTCTCCAGATCTTTTCAACTGTGGAAACAGCCCTGGCCAAAAAACAGATTGTGGACTGCCGGGATATCGTAGACCATTTCCACCTTCTTCGGGAACTGGTGGATGATTTCAATGCCAACCAGATTGAACGGATCCGGAACGATTCCTCCAAAACAAGGTTGAGCATTCTGTTTTATGCGATATCGGGCAACTGTGTCATGATGGCCAAGCAGACCGTCAAACTGCTGGGCATCTTTAACGAGGCGTTTATCAACCCGTCCGGAAAACCGGGACAACAACCTGCCAATCCCTGTTCGGACTACAGCCTGGATTAGCCTGGCGGTATCGGTGGCATCAACTGCCCCATCCGCGCTCATTGCCTTGAAAAAAAACAAAAAGGTTCTGTGCGGGAAATCCCCCGCACAGAACCTTTTTGTTTACATCATTCAGAAACGAATCTGAATCAGATTACATTTTGCTGCCTTCGGCATGGCTCTGGAGTTTGACCTCCACTTTGTCTTTCAGCCCGGCATAATATTCTCTCAAAATCACCAGGACTTCATCACGGCCGAAATGGTCCACCACTTCCTCATTATTGGACAGGGCATGACGCAGTTTGGTACCGGACAGGATCACGCGGTCCTCTTTGGTATGCGGGCAGGTCTTCATGGAAGCCATGCCGTCACATTTGTAGCAGTAGAAAGTCCAGTCGATTTTCAGCGGTTCGCACAGCAGGCGTTTGCCGTCTTCTTCGGGCTGGGGAATCTGGTCAAAGATCTCCTGGGCCTCGAACAGGGTGTAGAAGTCGCCCACGCCGGCATGGTCACGGCCGATGATCATCTTGTTGACGCCGTAGTTCTGGCGGAAGGTGGCATGAAGCAGGGCCTCTCTGGGACCGGCATATCTCATGTCCAGCGGATATCCGGCATTGACCACATTCTCAGGCACAAAATAGCCTTTGATCAGGGTATCAATGCATTTGATCCGGACTTCGGCCGGGATGTCACCGGGTTTGAGGTTGCCGATGAGAGAATGGATCAACACACCGTCGCACACATCCAGAGCGATTTTGCACAGATGCTCATGGGACCGGTGCATGGGGTTTCTCAACTGCATGGATGCCACGTTGGCCCAGCCTCTTTCATCAAAAATGGCACGGGTTTCCGCCGGCGTGAGGTAAACGCCTTTGAATTTTTCAGGGAATTCCCCTTCAGACAGTACTTTCACCGGGCCGGCCAGGCAGAACTCTTTTCTGGCCATAACCATTTGCACGCCCGGATGGTCTTCCATGGCGATTTTCCAGAACACATCGTCTGCAGATTCTTCACCATGTCCTTTATAGACTTTTTCACATTCCCATTTTTTCTCGTCTTCACCCATTTCAAATTTTTCTTCCACCTTCATGGTGGCATAGATCTCGCCGTTTCTTTCCAGGGCGATTTCATCCCCATCCTTGATTTCAGCGGCATCTTCCTTGGCAACATCCAGCATCACGGGCACGGGCCAAAAGGTACCGTCCGCCAGCAGATAGTTTTCACATACACCTTTCCAGTCCGCTTTGGTCATGAAGCCGTCCAACGGGCTGAACCCGCCGATACCCATCATGATCAGGTCACCTTTGACCTGGGAAGAAATTTCAACTTTTTTCAGGCCCTGGGCTTTTTTGAGTTCCGCTTCTTTTTCCGCACCTTCGAGCTTGCAGCATACCAGACCTTTTCCACCGTGGGGAGCTACTAATTTAGACATATAACGCATTCTCCTTAAAAAATTATATATTAACCCAAACAAATAAATGTTATACCAACATTTATTTAAAATTTTTATTAAAAATCTTGTAAGATTTAATGATGATTGACAAATTTGTCAAGAATTTTATTTATTTATCTGCAACCCCCAACGCTGAAGCAATGTCCGCCATGGCCCTGGCATACAGGTCTGCTTCCAGCGCAGGCTGCCTGAATGCGGCAAATACTGTGCCCGCAGCTCTGGCCGCCTGTTGATCATACATGGAATCGCCGACGAACAATATCTGATCCGGGCTCAGTAAAAACCGGTCCATGATTTTTTCAAGCGGCTCCGGATGGGGTTTGGGATTTTTCACGTCTGCGGCCGTCACCACCATATCAAATTGATCTGTCAACCCATAATGAATGAGCACCTGTTCCATGGTATCGGTCCGGTTGGTGGCAACCGCCCGGATATATCCGTGGAATTTCAGGCCCGTCAGCAAATCGACCAGTCCGTGCGCTATTTCCATATATGGAATAAAATTATGTGCACCGATCTGTTTGACACACTGAAACACAGGGTTTAAATCCGTCATCTCCGCAAACAGATACGATACGGCATCGGCCACCGTCATCATGTGGACCTGAATAAACTGGGTGTCGGTCAGAGGCGGTTTATTGAAATGATCCAAAATCTGATCATAAAATTTCCGATTGGCCATGGCCGTATCAAACATCACCCCGTCACAATCAAACACCACGGCTTTAATCTTGGATAAATTCATCTTAATACTCGCTTTTGTTTATTGATTCTTCACCCCGTCACACCGCCTGTGCAAGGGCATGGTTGATTTTTTCACACACCCCGGGGTCCTGAACAACGGGCACCCCGTTGATATGATTCACCGGCACGGCTCCCATCAGGGCATTGGTCAGCACCACATTGGCACAGGATGCCAGGTCCCGGACAAAAAACGGTTTGTGTTCAACCACATACCCCTGCTGTTCCAGTGCCCGGATGGCCGCCCCCGAAGTGATGCCGGGCAGCACATGATCAGAGGCCGGGACAAGGATGCGGCGGCCCTGGAGGATCATGATATTACAAGTATTGGTTTCAGAGACCGTCTGATCCGAATTCAGGATCAAGGCCTCATCTCCGCCGTTTTCCCCGGCATATTGCCTGGCCTGGTCATAAAACAGGTAATTCAGGGTTTTATGACCGGCCAGAAACGTATGCCTGGGACAGGGATAGGTCACCAGATCCAGACCGGTTTTACCCAGAACCGCCAGTCGATGCCGGTAGGGCCGGACAAACGCCGCTGAAAATCCGGGAAACGCCAGAATGATCTTTAAGGCGGCATCCCGGACCTCCAGATGGTTTTCCCGGATCAGATATGCCGCCACCTTCTCCCAGGTGATATCCGGGGGGGGTGTTTTAAACAGCGTTTCCCAGGAATGATTCATGCGAAGAATATGCGCAGCAAGCCGCACCGGACGGCCATGGGTCACTCGGATGGTTTCAAACACCCCGGCACCATATTGAAATCCCGGAATCGATGCCGGCACCATCACCTGATCCTGATCCACCAGTTTGCCGGTGACCCAGGCTTTTAGACCGGATGATTGCCGGGGGTGATCTTTCCGGGTCAAGGTGTTCATGATTGTTTTCCCTTTGTCCAGGGTTTCCTGGAACTCTTTTTCCGGATCTGAATCATAGACAATGCCGCCGCCCACGGAAAAAAACAGTCGATGCTCATGGATGGTGGCGGTCCGGATGGCAATGGACAGGTCCATGGTGTCGTGAAAACTGATATATCCGATGGACCCGGTATAGACATGGCGTTTCACCGGCTCCAGTTCATCAATGATCTCCATGGCCCGGATCTTGGGACATCCGGTAATGGAACCGCCTGGAAACGCCGCTTTCAACAGATCCACACCCGTGTGGCCGGGTGCAAGTTCCCCCTGGACCACGGACACCAGGTGAAACACATTGTCATAAGGCTCCAGGCGTTTGTGTTCCTTCACCTTGACTGAATCCGGCACCGTGACCCGGGACAGGTCATTGCGCATGAGATCCACGATCATGGTGAGTTCCGCGTCATCCTTGATACTGGCAGACAGAATTCGACTGTTTTCTTTGTCCTGGCCCGGGGTGGTCCCCCGGGCAATGGTGCCTTTGATGGGACGGGTCTCCACACGGTTTTCCTGCTGAAGCAGAAACCGTTCCGGAGAGGTGGAAACGATCTGATGATCTCCGGCCTGAACAAAAGAAAAAAACGGGGCGGGATTGCGCTGAAACAAGGAGAGAAACAAGGCATAAGGATCGCCTGAAAACTTTGTTTCAAAACGCTGGGCCAGGTTGGCCTGGTAAATATCGCCGGCTTGCAGGTATTGAATGATTTGTGCCACGGCTTTCAGGTACTGTTTTTTTTCAATCCCTGATACCCAGCCCCCGGCATCCATGTTAAACGGGCTGGCGTGCGTTTCAGGTCTGGGCTGGGCCAGCAGATACTGTTTGACCTTTTGGATGGACATCCGGGAGACGGCACTGTCTTGTGCATCTTTTTGCCCGGGCACACACACGGACAAGGTGGTTTTTCCGGTTTTCCGGTCCTGAACCAGGATGATGGACGGCGCAACCAGATACATATCCGGCAGCCCCGTATCCACGCAGGTGCGGGGTAAATCTTCGATCACATCTTTGAGATCATAGGCCAGATACCCCATGAGTCCGGCTGAAAAAGGCAATGCATCCAAAGCGCTCCGGGTGAAATGATATCGTTCCAGCAATAATTTCAGACAGACAAACGGATCGTCTTCAATCACCCGGCAAATGTCCCCACAATCGATTTCCAGATGTCCATGGATCATTTTAATCTGAAGCCAGGGATCAATGCCCAGAAAATGATACCGGGAACAGTCCAGGTCGGTTCCGGACAACAAAACCACGGTCCCGGGCCGATGGCTGAACCGGGCGGCAAACTGCTCAAAAGGTTCCGGCAGGTCAATGGATTCCTGGCGGACCGTCACCCTTTCAGGCAGTTGTGTCACCCATGAATTCATCGCAAAAAAGGATTCATGCGTTTTTCATCGGCAATGGTGGTTTCCGGGCCGTGCCCCGTATACACCACGGTATCATCGGGAAGGACCAGCAGTTTTTGTTTGATACTGGCAATCAGGGTGTCATAGTCCCCGCCCGGCAGATCAGTCCGGCCGATGGATCCGGCAAACAGGGTATCGCCGGCAAACAGGTGTCCTGGCGTGTACAGGGCAATACCGCCCCTGGAATGTCCCGGCGTATGAATGACGGTCAACGTGATATTGCCGAAGCGCACAGTGTCTTTGTCATGAAGCAGCAGGTCCGGTTCCGGTGAATTTTCCGCAGACAAACCAAACGAGGCCGCGGACCGGGACAACTCGGACAACATGGGTACATCATCCGGATGAATGGCCAATTTGGCACTCGTGACCTCTTTCATGCGCCGGTTGGCCCCCACATGATCAAAATGGCCGTGGGTATTGATCAGATACTTGACAGTCAGTTTTTCCTTGGCCAGTATCATGAGGATTTGGTCCGCGTCATCTCCGGGGTCAATCACCACGGCTTCCCGGGTATCTTCGCACCCCAGAATAAAACAATTGGCCATGATCGGTCCTACTTCAAGTTTTTTAATAATCAAAACACCCTCCTTGTGTCGTTATTGTCTTACTCCGGTATCCTTTTGTCTGTGCCGCCATGATATGATTTGATGCGCATCATCGGCCGATGGACAAGCGTATCCGGTCCAGAATCCCGTTTACAAAGGATCCTGATTCCCGGGTACTGTATTTTTTAGCGATATCCACGGCTTCGTTGATGGTGACGGACGGGGGGATATCCGGTCTTTCCAGCAGTTCAAACGCGGCGATACGCATGATGTTGCGATCCACTACCGGCATTCTGGACACTTTCCAGTTTTTGGAATAGGTTTCCAGCATGGGATCGATTTTATCCATGGCCGTGAGCACGCCCTGAACCAGATCCATGAAAAACGGCCGGACAGTGGGGGTCAAATCTGCCTCATTTTCCAGGCAGAACGCTTCCACATCCGCCGGCACATCTTTGGATGAATTCATATCCAGGAAAAACAGGGCCTGAAGCGCCAGTTCTCTGGACTGCCTGCGATCTCCCATGGATCATTGAGCCTTTCCGAGGATCTCTCCCAGATTGGCCATTTCAATGGCCCCTAAAGCCGTATCAAAGCCTTTGTTTCCGGACTTGGTGCCGGCCCGCTCAATGGCCTGTTCAATGGTTTCCGTGGTCAGAATCCCGAACATGACAGGCACCCCGGTTTCCAGGCTGACGCTGGCAATGCCTTTGGATACTTCAGCACACACATAATCGTAATGGGAAGTGGCTCCCCGGATCACCGCGCCCAGGCAGATAACGGCATCATATTTTTTAGTGGCTGCCATCTTCTGGGCTGCCAGAGGAATCTCAAACGCCCCGGGCACCTTGACGATGACAATATCCTGATCCTGGGCACCGCTGCGGATCAATGCATCCAGAGCACCCTCCACCAGTTTGCCTGTGATGAAATCGTTGAACCGGGACACAATAATCCCGAACGTCTTTCCCCGGGCCGAAAGTTTTGCGTCTATAATCTGTGGCATGGTTGTTTTTCCCTGTTTTAATGTCAAAATGTTTCAGCAATATTTATCCATATGCAGCAGATGCCCCATTTTGGCCTGTTTGCATTTGAGATATCCCTGGTTGTAGCAGTTGGGCGGCACTTCAATGGGGACCTGTTCCACCACGGACAGGCCGTATCCTTCCAGCCCCACCATTTTTTTGGGATTATTGGTCAAAAGCCGCATTTTTTTCACGCCTAAATCCACCAGCATCTGGGCTCCGACCCCGTAATCACGCATATCCGCCGCAAACCCCAGTTTTTCATTGGCTTCCACGGTATCCATGCCCTGACGCTGGTATTCATAAGCTTTCAGCTTGTTGACCAGACCAATTCCCCGGCCTTCCTGACGCAGATACAGCAACACACCGCTGCCTTCCTCCTCCATCATGGCCATGGCCCGGTGCAGCTGGTCCTGGCAGTCGCACCGGAGCGAGGAAAAAATATCACCGGTCATGCATTCGGAGTGCACCCGCACCAGAATGGCTTTTTCAGGATCGATCTCTCCTTTGACCAAGGCAATGTGGGTCAGGTTGTCCAGGTCATTTTCATAGGCGATAATTTTGAATTCTCCGCCCACCCGGGTGGGAATCACGGTCTGGGCCGCCCGTTTGACAAAACTTTCGGTTTTAAGACGGTATTTCACCAGGTCCGCCACCGTACAGATGCCGATGCCGTGTTCTTTGGCAAACTGTTCCAGAGACGGCATCCGTGCCATGGTGCCGTCTTCATCCATGATCTCACAGATCACGCCGGCCGGTTTGAGCCCGGCCAGCCGGGCCAGATCCACGGATCCCTCGGTCTGGCCCACCCGGACCATCACCCCGCCGTCCCTGGCCCGCAACGGAAAGATATGTCCGGGCCGGGCAATATCATCGGGCGTGGTATCATCGGCCACGGCCGTCAAAATGGTGGTGGCCCGGTCTGCAGCGGAAATCCCGGTGGTGACCCCTTTTTTGGCTTCAATGGAAACCGTGAATCCCGTTTCGAACTGGGAGGTGTTGTTCTCCACCATCATGGGAAGGTCCAGCCGGTCTGCAATGCCGGAATCCAGAGACAGGCAGATGAGCCCTCGCCCGTATTTGGCCATGAAATTGATGGCTTCCGGCGTGACCGCCTCGGCAGCCATGGTCAGGTCCCCTTCGTTTTCCCGGTCTTCATCATCCACCAGAATGACCATTTTGCCATTCTTTATATCATCAATTGCCTGTTCTATCGTTAAATGCGGCATTTTTTAAGTCCTGTTTTCAATTTAAGTTATAAAAATCCATTCTGGGCCAGCAGCGACATGCTGATATCTGTATGTTCTGTTTCAGGAACGCTGGCTGTGGTCCGGGTTAAAAATTTTCTCACATATTTTCCAATCATGTCGGTTTCAATATTGACAAAATCCCCGGTCTGCTTGAATCCGATGGTGGTGAGTTTTGCCGTATGGGGGATGATGCTGATGGAAAAATCCGTGTCCGTGCACTGGTTGATGGTCAGGCTGATGCCGTCCACGGCCACGGATCCTTTTTCAATCATCTGCCCTGCCAGATGCGTATCCACGGCAATGGTCAAAAGGATGGCATTGCTTTTGTTTTCAATGCGGGTGATCACCCCGGTACCATCGATATGCCCGGACACCAGATGACCGTCCACACGGGACAACAGCTGCATGGCCCGTTCCACATTGACCCGCATGCCGGGAGCCGCAGTTTTGAACGTGGTTCTGGCCACGGTTTCCGGGGCCATATCCACGGAAAATGCGTGTTTCTCAAGATGTACTGCTGTCAGGCAGGCCCCGTTCACGGCAATGGAATCGCCGATGCGGGTGTCACTCAAGTCCAGGCCGCACCGGATCTGCAATACTTTTCCCTCGCCCTGGGGAATGACCCGGTGAATGGTTCCCAGACTTTCAATGATACCGGTGAACACGCTGTTTTTCTCCCAAATCTATCTTTCTTTTACGTTGCCTGTTTACTTGATATACCCCTGCACCAGAATGTCCGTATCCACCCGGGTCACTGTCATACGTGCCAGGGTAACGGCATCTGCCAGTTTCTCCACCCCTTTGCCCTCAAACACGGCTTTACCGTCACTTCCCCCCAGCAGCTTAGGCGCCAGAAAATATATCAGTTTGTTGACAATACCTTCTGCCAGAGCATTTGCCGCAACCGTCCCTCCCCCTTCTATGAGCAGACTGGTTATCGACATCTCACCCAACGTAACCATGAGTTCTTGTAAATCAAGGCGATTGTTTTTCAGGCCGATTTCCAGAATTTGGACATTTTGTTTTAAAAGACGCGCTTTTTTGTCAGCCGGCACATCCGGTCCGGTGACAACAATGGTGGGGGCAACAGATTCCTGCCGGATCACTTTAGCATGTTCGGAAATGGTCAAACGGGTATCCAGAATGATCCGGACCGGATCCCGGGTCTGTTTGCCGGGGATCCGGCAGGTCAGAGACGGATTGTCCGCATGCAGGGTTCCGGAACCCACCAAAATGGCATCCACCTGCCCCCGGATCTCATGACCGAAGGCCCGGGCCGCCTCACAGGTGATCCACTTAGATTCGCCCGCAAAGGTGGCAATGCGGCCGTCCAGGGTCGCGGCGCACTTGAGCGTGACAAACGGGGTGTGATGGCGGACATACCAGAGAAAATCTTCGATCAGGATTTCGGCCTGGTCCTGAAGCAGTCCGCAGGATACAGCTACGTTGTTTTGAGATAAAAATGCCAGTCCGCCGGATGCGGCCGGATTGGGGTCCGGGCAGGCCGCCGTCACCCGCCGGATGCCGGCGGCCAGTATTTTATGGGTGCAGGGCGGGGTTTTGCCGAAATGGTTACAAGGCTCCAGGGTCACAAACAGGTCCGCGCCTCTGGCCGCATCTTTCGCATCGTCAATGGCCATCACTTCCGCATGATCCGCACCATATGCCCGGTGCCAGCCCTGGCCCACCACTTCCCCGTTTTTAACCACCACCGCGCCCACACACGGGTTGGGGGATGTGAACCCTTTGCCCCTGGCAGCCAGAGCCAGGGCCAGCTGCATGTATTCCTTATCCGTCATCCGATGTTTCCGAAATCCTGTCCAGGGCATGGCTGTCTTCGGGCCGCAGATCTTTGAGTTCCTGGATGAAATCAGTGATGTCCTTGAATTCCCGATACACGGATGCAAACCTCACATAGGCCACATCATCCACCTGTTTCAGGGCCTGGATAATTTTTTCACCCACCACCTTGGAGGATACTTCCCGTTCATTGATCTCCCGCAGATCCCGCTCGATGCCGTCCACCAGGTTTTCAATGAGGTCCATGCTGATGGCTCTTTTTTCACAGGCTTTTTTAATGCCTTTGAGCACCTTTTCCCGGTCATACTCTTCCCGGCGGTTGTCTTTTTTGACAATCATGACCGGGACCTGCTCCACCCGCTCATAGGTGGTAAACCGCTGGGAACAGGACTGGCATTCCCTCCGGCGCCGGACTTCCATCTCGATCTTGCCGGGCCGGGAATCCACCACCCGGGTATTGGAAGCTTTGCAAAAAGGGCATTTCATGGCACAAGCGTCCTCAAATCTTTGTCAGTGTCACGCCGGCTTTGTCAAACATGTCCAAAGCCAGAGGGTCATCATATCCATCCCGGTAATAAATCTCTTGAATACCGGCATTGATAAGCATTTTGGCACAGATGGAACAGGGCTGATGCGTACAGTAAAGCGTCGCACCGGCCACGGCTACCCCGTGATATGCCGCCTGGATGATCACATTCTGCTCCGCATGCACGCCTCTGCACAGTTCATGCTTGACCCCGGACGGCACATTCAGCTGCCTGCGCAGACACCCGGTTTCCCCGCAGTGGGGAATTCCCGCCGGTGCCCCGTTGTATCCGGAGCACAGAATCCGCCGGTCCTTCACCAGCACGGCCCCGACTTTTCTGCGGATACAGGTAGCCCGCCCGGCCACCAGGTCTGCGATGCCCATGAAATAGTCATTCCAGGAAGGCCGGTCCGGCATTTCCCGGGTCATCGGACTTCTCCCGGGTACAATGGATATTGACGGCACAGGTCTTTGACCTGGGAAGCCACCCGGTCCACAGCGGCGACATCATCAAGCACATCACAGATCAATCGGGCGATTTGTTGAACCGCATCCGGTTTCATCCCCCTGGAAGTGATCAACGGCACGCCGATGCGGATCCCGCTGGTGACAAACGGCCCTTTTTTTTCATTGGGCACCGTGTTCTTATTCACCGTGATACCGGCCCGGCCCAGGCGGGTTTCCGCTTCTTTGCCGGTCAGGGGTTTGTCAGTGAGATCCATTAACACCATATGATTGTCCGTGCCGTTGGATACCAGTTTATAGCCCCGGCTCATGAGTGCATCCGCCAGCACGGACGCATTTGCCACCACCTGCTGCTGGTATCGGGCGAAATCAGGCTGCATCGCCTCGTTGAACGCCACGGCTTTGGCGGCAATCACATGCATGAGCGGCCCGCCCTGAATACCGGGAAAGATCTGGGCGTTGATTTTTACGGCCAGATCCTCTGACCCCAGAATCAGTCCGCCCCGGGGGCCTCTCAACGTCTTGTGGGTGGTGGAGGTGATCACATCCGCATATCCCACGGGCGTGGGATGAACCCCGCCGGCCACGAGCCCGGCAATATGGGCCATATCCACCATAAACAGAGCATGAACAGATGCGGCGATTTCGGCAAATGCCTGAAAATCGATAATTCGGGAATAGGCACTGGCACCGGCCACGATCAGGCGAGGTTTGAATGATTTGGCCAGATCCGCCACCTGATCCATGTCAATGACTTCGGTATCAGGGGTCAGCCCGTAATGGGCGAATTCAAATAAACGACCGGAAAAGCTGGCCGCAGCCCCATGGGTCAGATGTCCGCCATGGGACAGGCCCATGGCCAGAATCCGGTCCCCGGGATTTAACAGGGCAAAATACACCGCCATGTTGGCCTGGGACCCGGAATGGGCCTGCACATTGGCATAGGGCGCGTGGAACAGTTTTTTGGCCCGGGCAATGGCCAGGTCTTCGGCCTGATCCACAAAATCACACCCCCCGTAATACCGCCGGGCCGGATAGCCTTCGGCATACTTGTTGGTGAGCACGGATCCCTGGGCCGCCAGTACGGAACGGCTGACCGTATTTTCCGAAGCAATCAAATTCAACCCCTGTTCCTGGCGGGTTGTTTCATTTTCAATTATCGCAGCTATCTGCGGATCATTGGTTACAAGATCTGCCATTTGCCTTTCCTTGTTATACAGGCCGGCAAGCCCTGTCAGGCGTTTTTCACATGCAGGCAGGCCTTGTCCGCCGGACTTCTCAGCAATCCATGGATTGAATCCGTTCCAGATGCCTGCCTTCTTCGAATTGCGTTTCCAGAAACGTTTTCACCAGTTCAAAAGCCAGCACATCCCCAATCAGTCTCCCCCCCAGCGCCAGAATATTGGCATTGTTGTGCTGCCGGCTGAGCCGGGCGGAAAGCAGGTCCGCGCACAATGCCGCACGCACGCCTTTGAACCGGTTGGCTGCCATGGACATGCCGATGCCGGAACCGCACACCAGGATTCCTTTTGAAAACCGGGCTTCAGACACGGCAAGTGCCACTTTGTTGGCATAATCCACATAATTGACGGATGATTCGTTGAAAGGCCCGGCATCTTCAATCGTGTATCCTTCGGAAATCAGGCGGGTACGAATTTTTTCCTTCAGTTCAAACCCGGCATGATCGCTGCCGATGATAATGGATGAACTCATATAAAAGGTTCCTTGAAACCATCAGGATTTGGATTTGATGAAATCAATGGCATCCTGAACCGTGACCAGTTTTTCCGCGGCTTCATCATCGATTTCAATTTCAAAAATTTCCTCCATGGACATGATCAACTCAACGATGGTCAATGAATCCGCCCCTAAATCATCGATCAGGGATGCTTCCGGTACCACATCTTCGATATCGATATCCGGAATTTTTTCTGCGATCACTTTTCTTACTTTGGTTTCTATGGTCATGGGAAAACCGTTCCTTGAAAATAATTATGTAACGTTCGGCACCATGTAACCGGTTATTCTTCCGCCGTCATTTTGAGATTTCTGTCCTTGTACGCCCCGCATTCCGGGCAGGCCGTATGGGGAAGTTTGGGTTCCTGGCACTCGGGACAGGTGGTCACGGTCGGGGCCTGGGTTTTGTAATGGGTCCGTCTTTTTCTGCCCCTGGATTTGGAGCTTTTCTGCTTGGGTACTGCCATGGGTATGTCTCCTAAAAACTATCGGTTCAGTCCAAATAATTTGCGGGTTATTCACATTATCTGCAATAAAACAAACTTAATTACCGCAATTTATGGGTTGTGTCAAGATCTAAACCACTTTCGCAAACACGGGCACACAATGAAAAGTGTTGCCTCCTGGATGGTTTTATGATACCTAAAGGCTCGATTTTACAGATGGATTTACACGCAAGGAGAGACTATGAAACCCGTTGTCACCCGTTTTCCCCCTTCCCCCACCGGCTTTCTGCACATCGGCGGTGCCCGAACCGCTTTGTTCAACTGGCTGTATGCCAGAAAAACCCGTGGAAAATTTGTCCTGCGCATTGAAGATACAGATGTTGACCGATCCACCCGGGAATCCGTGGATGCCATTTTAGATGCATTGGCATGGCTGGGAATCGACTGGGATGAAGGCCCGTATTTTCAGACCGAACGAAAAGAGATTCACAACCGGTATATTGACAAACTGGTGGCATCCGGACATGCCTATTATTGTTCCTGCACCCCGGAAGAGATTGATGCCATGCGGGAACAGGCCCGGGCCAAAGGGCTCAAACCCATGTATAACGGCAAATGCCGGGAACGGGGCCTGTCAAAGGCACCCGGCACCGTGGTTCGCCTCAAAACCCCGGACAGCGGTGTGACCGTGGTGAACGATATTGTCAAGGGAGACACTGCGTTCCAGAACGCGGAAATGGATGATTTCATCATCCGCCGCAGTGACGGATCGCCTATGTACAACCTGGCCGTGGTGGTGGATGACCTGACCATGGGCATCAACACGATTATCCGGGGAGATGATCATTTGATTAACACACCCAAGCAGATTCTCATCTATCAGGCCCTGGGCGCCGACCTGCCGGTGTTCGGTCATGTGCCCATGGTTTTGGGCCCGGACAAGGCCCGGTTGAGCAAACGTCACGGGGCCATGTCCGTGAGTGAATACCGGGATATGGGATATCTGCCGGATGCGGTGATCAACTATCTGGTACGGCTGGGATGGTCCCATGGGGATCAGGAATTTTTTACCCGCCGGGATCTGATCGAAAAATTCGATCTTGAGCACCTGGGCCGGTCTGCGGGCATGTTTGATTTAAGCAAGATGACCGCACTCAACGCCAAGCATATCCAGGCCAAGACCCCTGCAGAACTGGGGCCTTTGTTTTTGCCCCATCTCCAGCACCTGGGAATCGATGCCCCAGATGATGTGTTCACCCACCAGGTGATCGAAACGCTTCAGCCCCGGAGCAAAACCTTAAAGGATATGGCCCGGGCCGCCCGTTTCTATTACGTGGATGAACCGGAAATGGATGAAAAAGCGGCGGCCAAATTTCTGACTCCGGAGATGGCAGACATGCTCAACCAGGCCGCAGACGCCATTGAGTCACTATCGGACTATACCCAGCCGGCACTGGAGACCGTGTTTAAAAAAATCATGGCTGATTTTAATCTGGGTTTCGGCAAAATCGCCCAACCCCTGCGGGTGGCCATCACCGGCACCACAGTCAGCCCGGGAATTTTTGAAATGCTCCTGATTCTGGGAAAAGAAAAAACCGTTCAGCGGATCCGGCGGGCAGCCGGCCGAATGTGAGGCTTGTCATGATGACGCGGTATTCCTTTTTTTTCATCCTTGTTTTATTTTTTGTCCTGGTATGCGGAACCCATCCGTGTTTTGCTGAAAAAGATCCCGAGGAACACAGCACGCTCACATTTTATCTGGAAAACGATGTGGTCACGGGCACGGACAGGGAATATACCAACGGGGTCAAATTAACATGGATCTCCAAAGATCTGTCTGATTACCATGAAATTGACACACCGGCCTGGAGCCGAAACACCATCGATGCCCTGCCGTTTGTGAACAAACCCGGAACCGTCCGGAATGTGTCTTTGTCCATCGGCCAGAACATGTATGCCCCCGAAGATCTGGAACGAACCGATCTGATTTTAGATGACCGGCCCTATGCCGGCATCACCTATCTGGCGGCCGGTTTTCACAGCAAAGACAGCAACCGCATGGATACGTTTGAGATCAATGTCGGGATTGTGGGTCCCCACTCCTATGCGGAACAGGTTCAGACAACCTGGCACAAATGGATTGATACCACCGACCCCAAGGGCTGGGATCATCAGCTGAAAGACGAGCCGATTCTCAACCTGCACTATGAACGAAAATGGAAACTGTTGAAATCAGACCTGGGGAAAGGATTTGGATTCGATGTCATTCCGCACTTAGGCGCGGCCCTGGGCAATGCGCTCACCGAAATCAACACCGGGGTACAGGCCCGGTTCGGCTGGCACCTTCCCAATGATTACGGTACGTTTCTGATCCGGCCGGGATCAGACACCAATGCCCCCATGAATGAGAATGATCCCCGGTTTTATCCGATATCCCGGCGCCTGGGATACCATTTTTTCGCCGGGTTCAATACCAGTGCCGTGCTCAGAAATATCTTTCTGGACGGCAATACGTTCCGGGACAGTCACCGTGTGGATAAAAAACCGGTTGTCCTCCAGGGAATCGCCGGTGTGGCCGTCATTGTTCACCGCTTTAAAATCACCTATGCCTATGTATACCAGACCAAAGAATATGATACCCAGAACGAGGATCAGGAATACGCATCCATGACGGTGTCCTATTCATTCTGAATCCAGATGCAAAACAAAAGACCTTTGAGGCCCCAGGCCGGTCCGGCGTGTGACTCCCCTGTCAATCCATTCCATACAGCAGCCCGGTATAGCCCACAAAAGAATCGGAAGGATTTTTATCAAAACTGGTTTCATACGCCAGGACCCGGGCGCGGACGGCACCCATTTTTTTAGCCGCAGCCGCTGTGGCAGCCGCTGCCCCGGGGCAGCACATGTTGTGATGCGCCAGGCCCTCGGAGAGAATCGCCTTCTCATCCATGGATGCCATGGCATCAATGGCAGCGGCATCGTTTTTTGTCGTTACCCATTGAACCGCATCCCGGCCTAAGCCGGCCGGCTCAAACCCGAAATTCGGCCCATAATGGGTCATGTCCGTGGAACCGATCACCCGGATATTTTTGTTCAGGGCATGAGCCACATCCACGGCCATGGTGCCGATAATCGGGGCAAAAAAAGACGGGGCCACGCCGCAGACCACGATGCGGGCATCGGGAAAAAAATATTTGATAAACGGGTACTGCACCTCCAGGGTGTTTTCATCCACAAATCGGCCAGGCGATCGTTTGCGGATGCTGATATTGTCACACAACGCATCCACCAGCTGCCCGTCCACCTGAATGTCTCCCAGCGGGGTCTCTATCAGACCCGAAGTCATGATAAAAGGCTCGGACTGCCGGTGCATGTGTGCTCCGAACAGTACAATGGTATCCACGGGGGATGATTTTTCCGGCGGGACCAGCCCGGCAATGGTCCGGCAGGCAATACTGCCCGAAAAAACCCACCCGGCATGGGGAACGATCCCGGCAACAAACCGGCCTTTGTCCGGCGGCAAAGTTTCTTTCAGAAATGTTTGGATCGCCTGTTGACATGCATCTGCCGAATCCGGATACCAGGTACCGGCAAATGTAGTTCGCTTTTTTTCCATGGTATGCCTCCAACGCCTTTGGGGTAGGCTTGGCTTATTGCAGTCCTTTGAAATAAGCCAATAAGCCAAACCTGACCCCAGTTGTTAAAGTTGCCGGCGAAGCCACTCAAGCCAGGGCTCAAATCCTTGTCCGGTTTTGGCGGACAGTTCAAACACCGGCATGCCCGGATGCACGGTTTTCATATTCTCCACAGCCAGGGCCGCATCAAACTCCAGATACGGCAGCAGGTCCACTTTGTTTAAAATAGCGGCTTCCGACACCTGAAACATCAACGGATATTTCACTGGCTTGTCTTCGCCTTCCGTGACGCTGAGCACCACCACCCGGGCGTTTTCTCCGATATCAAATTCCGCCGGACATACCAGGTTCCCGATGTTTTCCACAATCAGCAGATCCAGGTCATCACATCCCAGTTGTCTTGCCGCTGTATCGATCATGGGCGCGGTCAAATGGCAGTCTCCCCCGAACTGGTCCGTGTTGATCTGGGTCACTTTTGCGCCGGTTTTGGCCAGGCGGTCGGCATCGTTGGTGGTGCAGATGTCCCCCACGATCACGCCCACCTGGATATCAGGCATCAGCTGTGCCAGGGTCCGGCACAGGGTCTGGGTCTTTCCGGATCCCGGCGATGACATCATGTTGAGCACAAACACTTTTTTTTCACGGAAAAAACTCCGGTTTTTATCGGCTTCCGTGAGATTTTTCTCCAGAATATTTTTTCGAATTTTAATTTCCATCAGTCTTTGGATCTCCCATGTTTTTTTAAAAGTCAGTGTACCGGGTTCAAAGAATCACGTCAACCCGATGCGCATCATTCCATCAGGGTGAGGGAATCAATGTCGATCTCCCGGCCTGAAATCATCTGAACCTGCCCGTTTTCACAATCCGGGCACCGGAACACCGGGGTATCGGCTTCCCATTGCCTGCCGCAGGTGTCACAGCGAATCACCACCGGCACCCTCTCAATGTCCAGGCGGGCATGTTCCAACGGCGTGTCCTTGGTGATGATTTCAAAACAGAACGTCAGGCTGTGGGGCACCACAGAAGACAATTTCCCGATTCTCAGATTCAAAGAGGCCACTTTCGGGTCTTTCAGGTCCCGGGGCAGTGCCTCCAAAGCGATCCGGACCAGTTCCTGGGCAATTCCCATCTCATGCATAAGACTTTCCTTGTTTGTTTATCAGACACCCTGTGCCCGGTTTTCATAAAATTGCCGCTTGAATGCATCAAATTCATCCGCCTGAATGGCCTCACGCATCTTTGCCATCAAATCCAGGTAATAATACAGGTTGTGGATGGTGTTCAGTCGGTAGGCCAGCAGTTCCCGGGATTTGTACAGATGACGCAGATAGGCCCGGGTGTAGTTTTGACAGGTATAACAAGAACACGTCTCGTCAATGGGCCGGGTATCGAACTTGAACCGGGCGTTGTGAATGTTCATGTCTCCTTTTGATGTGAACAGCTTGCCGTTTCTGGCATTGCGGGACGGCATCACGCAATCGAACATGTCACACCCCATTTGTGTCAGTTCCACCAGGTTTTCAGGTGTGCCTACGCCCATGATGTATCGGGGTTTGTTTTCAGGCAACAGCGGCAGGGTGTGATTTGCCATCTCATACATCAAATCCGTGGGTTCTCCCACAGACAGGCCTCCGATGGCAAATCCGGAAAAATCAATCTGCATCAGCTCTTCCGCCGAACGGGTTCTCAGGTCCTTGAACATGCCGCCCTGGACAATGCCGAACAGGTTGTTGGGCGCCCCCTGGGCCTGCCAGAAATCATACCCTTTTTGGGCCCAGGCCGTGGTTTTTTCCAACGCGGTTTGTGCCTGGTCAAACGTGGCGGGATATCCCATGCACCAGTCTAAGGACATCATGATGTCCGATCCTAAAATGGTCTGGATCTCCACGGATTTTTCCGGTGAAAAAAAGTGCCGGGACCCGTCGATATGGGACTGGAACGTGACCCCGTCTTCCGTGAATTTGGCCAGTTTGGCCAGGGAAAAAAACTGGAACCCCCCGGAATCGGTGAGCATGGGCCGATCCCACCGGATAAACTCATGCAGCCCGCCCATGTGTGACATCACGTCACACCCGGGCCGCAGATACAGATGATAGGTATTGCCTAAAATGATCTGGGCCCCGCAGTGCTTCAGATCATCGGAAGTCAGGGCTTTCACCGACCCCACCGTGCCCACGGGCATGAAAATCGGGGTTTGGATCCGGCCCCGGGGGGTATCGATCATGCCCAGTCGGGCCCGGTTTCGGGTAGATTTTTTTATCAGGGTAAATTTCAAAAACAAGTCTCCTGTCGTTCATTCAATGAGCATGGCATCGCCATAACTGAAAAAACGGTATTTTTCCGCCACAGCCGCAGCATAAGCATCCAGCATCCGTTGTCGGTCATAAAATGCAGACACCAGCATGAGCAGCGTGGATTTTGGCAGATGAAAATTGGTGATCATGGCATCCACGCACTTAAATCGGTATCCGGGATAAATATACAGATCACACATGCCCGTACCTGACGCAACCCGTCCCTGGTCATCGGCTGTGAATTCCAGGGTGCGAACCGATGTCGTACCCACGGCCACCACCCGCCGTCCCTGATCTTTGGCCGCATTGATCTTTTGGGCCGCACCTGCTGACAAGGAATAATATTCCGAATGGATTTGATGCTCCCGGATATCTTTTACCCGCACCGGCACAAACGTGCCGTATCCCACGTGCAGGGTGAGGTGAACCATGTCGATCTTTTTCCGGGCCAAAGCTGCCATCAAGGGCTTTGTAAAATGCAGGCCTGCCGTGGGCGCGGCCACAGCTCCGTCATTTTTTGCATACACGGTCTGATAATTTTCCCGGTCTTCCGGAACCGGTCTGGTTTCCGGGTCCCGCCGGATATAGGGGGGCAGCGGCAGGGTGCCTGCGGATTTCAAATATGCAACAAACTGTTTTCCCCCTGCAAACAGAATCTCACAAATCCCGTCACGGACCGACATCACCTGTCCGGTCATCTGTTCTGTAAAATACAGCACACTGCCTGTTTTCGGCATTTTAGACGCCCGGACCAGACAGTTGCACTGGAATGACCCGGTCTTTTCCAGATGCTGCATGCCTTGCGCATAATCAATGATCAGCACCTCCACCCGGCCGCCCGTGGCTTTTTTTCCGAACAATCGGGCCGGGATCACCCGGGTGTCGTTGACCACCAGCAGATCACCCGGGTGCAGCAGCCCGGGCAGATCGGAAAACCGGCGATGTGACACGGCATGGGTGTTTCGGTGGATGTGCAGCAGGCGCGAATCGCTGCGGATATCACAGGGTGTCTGGGCAATGAGATCTTCGGGCAGGTCATAGGTATAGTCTGATAAATCAAACATCAGTTGGCTTCCATGGCAACGTACACCACCCCCAGCCCGGCCAGCATCAGAAAAAAACCGAAACGCCGCAGCTTCAGGCTGTCCTGACCTGCAATCACCTGTATCATCTCTTTCATCCGATCCGGAAAGGCAAAATAGGGCAGGCCCTCCACGATCATCACCATGCCTATCACACATAAAAAAAATTTCATTGATTTGTCGTTCCTCTGGTCCCCTTTTTTTTTGATTTCGTGTGTATACCATTATATTCACAAAATTTCATGGCAAAATCCAGATAACGGTTCAAATATAAAATTTCATTGATAAATCAAGCGATCAGGGCTATAAAAACAGGTTGGTATCAATGATCAAAAAAAATATCAAAAGGGAACCCCGTTTATGCAGTTCGAACCTGTTATCGGCCTGGAGGTCCATGCCCAGCTCAAAACCAAGACCAAAATTTTCTGTGCCTGCCCCACTACTTTCGGCAATGCCCCGAATGCCAATACCTGCCCGGTGTGCACGGGTATGCCAGGAGTCCTGCCGGTATTGAACAAAAAAGCGGTCACTTTCGCCATTAAGGCGGCTCTGGCCACAAACTGCACCATTGCCCAAGAAAGCCGGTTTGACCGGAAAAATTATTTTTACCCGGATCTGCCCAAAGGCTACCAGATTTCTCAGTATGCCGCCCCCATTGCCGAACACGGGCATCTGGACATCGAAACCGAGCAGGTCGGGGTAAAGACCATCGGCATCACCCGGATCCACATGGAAGAAGATGCGGGCAAACTGATCCATGATCCCATGCGGGGCAAAAGCCTGGTGGATCTGAACCGCACGGGAATTCCTTTGATTGAAATCGTGAGTGACCCGGACATGCGCACCCCGGCCGAAGCCGGGGCCTATCTGAGAAAGCTGCATGCCATCCTCAAATATATCGATGTGTGCGACGGCAACATGGAACAGGGCAGTTTCCGGTGTGATGCCAACATCTCGCTTCGGCCGGCCGGACAAACCCAATTCGGTATTCGCACGGAACTGAAAAACCTCAATTCCTTCCGGCATGTGGAAAAAGCCATTCAATACGAGATTGACCGCCAGACCTATGTGCTGACCCAGGGGGACACCGTGATTCAGGAAACCCGGCTGTGGGATCCGGAAAAAAACAGAACTGTTTCCATGCGGGGCAAGGAAGAAGCCCATGATTACCGGTATTTTCCGGATCCGGACCTGGTGCCGCTCATCGTGGATGCCGACTGGATCGCTCGGGTTTCCGACCACATGCCCGAACTGCCGGATCAAAAAAAGGACCGGTTCATCTCCCAGTACCAGCTGTCGGAATATGATGCCCGGATGCTGACCGCCGATATTCACCTGGCGGATTTTTTTGACCAGGCCATGACCCGTCTGTCCAATGCCAAACAGACGGCCAACTGGGTCATTACCACCCTGTTAGGCCTGCTCAATGCCCAGGGAATCGACATCACCCGGTCCCCGGTATCCGCAGACAACTTTGCCTCGCTCATGGGGTTACTGGAATCAGACACCATCACGGCCACGGTGGCGAAAATCGTGTTTGAAGAAATGGCAAAAACCGGAAATGATCCCCAAACCATTGTCAGACAAAAAGGCCTGGAACAGGTCAGTGACCGTGGAGAACTGACGGCGTTAGTGGATGAAATTCTGGCCCAAAACCCGGATGAAGTGGCTGCCTATCGAAATGGAAAAACCAAACTGTTTGGTTTTTTCATGGGCCAGGTCATGAAACAGACCCGGGGCAAGGCAGATCCCAAAACCGTTACCCCCATATTAAAATCCAAACTTCAGTCAGGGAGTTGATATGAAATATTTCAGTCTGATGTGCCTCACCTTTTGTGTTCTGGCCTGTGGTGCCACGTTCAGCCTTGCATCAAATGAAGACACACAAAAAGATTCGGTCCGGCCCGTCTCCATTGCCGTGCTTCCCTTTGTCATGCACACAACAGAAACGGATGCACATATTCAAAAAGGCGTGGTGACCATGCTCAATACCCGCCTGGCCTGGCCGGATCAGGTGCACGTAATTCCCGAACAAAAAATCACCCAAGTGCTGAACCAGCTGAATTCAGACGACCGGAACCACATGATCGAAAAAGTGGCCGAACAAACCGACAGCCGATATGTTTTAGACGGCAGCATCACACAGCTGGCCGGGTCCTTCAGCATTGATGCCATAGTTTATGACATCTTGAACAAGCAGCATATGACTTTTTTTGAACAATCCGACAACAGTGATGAATTGATCGACAAGATCAGCCGGATCGCCGCAAACATCAATAAAGAAGTGTTTGACCGAACCACAACGGACTGGGAAAGAATCGAGCAGGAACGTCAGGCCAGACGTAATGAACTGCGGCGCCAAAACCCGGAACATCTGATGCAGAACCCCCAATGGCAACAGACCCGGGAGTCCCCTGGCTGGAAAATTTGGAAATACCTGTTTTAAACATACTGAAAATATCCACTTAAACCGCGTTTATCGGTAAAAACACTTGACACCGGCACGTGTCAAGGATAAATCCAAATAATAAATGTTAGCAAATCATGTCTATGGAGCTGAAAAGCTGTTTTTTAATTACCTCTAATTTTTTTGAAAAGGAGAAGGCAGATGGGAAAGACAAGCGCGAGTATTTTGACTGCACTGGTGATGCTGGTCGGTGTTTTTTCTCAAACCGCTCTGGCAGGCGGCATTGACAACAAACAGAACTGGTCGGCCCGGTATCTGGCCACAGGTTCACGGAATGCGGCCACGGACGGGGTAGATATCGCCGCCTACAACCCGGCCGGGATGATGTTCCAGGAAGACGGCATCGGCCTGGGCCTGGATGTGCATTATATTTTCAAAAATTATGAGCACAAATATACGGATCTTCAGGCAGGACCCGTGACCCGGGACCAGGATGAACCGTCCATTATTCCGGGTCTGTTTGCCACCTATAAGTCCGGCGTCTGGGGGGTATTCGGCTCCATCACCAACAACGGCGGCGGCGGGAAGGTGAAGTATGAATCCGGTAATGCCATCACCAATACCATAGCAATGGGTTTCTTTCCTTTGCCGCTCACCAATCAGTTCATCGAAGCAGAAAGCATGTACATTACCTATACCGCTGGCGCCAGTTACCAGATCAGTCCCATGGTGTCTGTAGCAGCCGGGGTCCGGTATATGGATGCCACAAAAGATGTGTCAGCATACTCCGACACCGCCCTGGGTGCCCTGTACGGCGCGTATGAAGAAGAAGCCGACGGCTGGGGCTGGATTGCCAGCTTGAACGTGAAACCCAGAAATGATCTGCTCCTGGCGTTCCGGTATGAATCTGAAGTGGATCTGGAATTTGAAACAACGCTGGATGGAAACAACACCGCAATGGGCAACGCCGTTCTGGCTAGTCTGGGAAAAACACAGAATGGCACATATGACCGGAATCTGCCCGCGGTGTTTGGCATGGGGGTATCCTGGGATACCAATGACCGGTTGAATCTGAACACCTCGTTCACTTATTATTTAGAAAAACGGGCGGACTGGGACGGCGAAGAAGACTTGGTGGACAACAGCTATGACATTGCCATCTCCGCCACCTATAGTTTTATGGACAACCTGCGCGGCAGCATCGGCTATATGTTCACAGATGTGGGAATTGATGCCAAGGATTTCACCTTGGTCGAACAGATGAGTCCGGCGCTGGACGCCCATTCTTTTTTCCTTGGTCTGGGATATGATTTCTCCGAGTGCATCACTTTTGATCTGGGGCTGATGACCAATTTCTATGATGAGGACACGGCAGCGGATCCCATGGGCAATTTGGTCACCTATGAAAAGCAGAACAATGCGGTTGCAATGGGAGTCGCTTTTAAATTCTAAGCATTTACATCTTCCAGTTTTGATCGCTGAAGGGCGGCGCGCAATGTGTGTGAACCAACAACACCTTTGCTTGCCGCCCTTTTTTATTATTTCATCAGGACCTGACTCTGTGGACATTCAGATTTTTTTTGTCAAAAGACCTGTGCCGTTCTATCCCATCAGGCCTCACCCTCTGTCGCGTTTGACAAACTTTAAGGCGAAGCGACGTTGAACAATGAAAACTGTGGGCTTGGATGTCCTCAAACAGTTCGCTGTTCTTACGGCTTCCCATGCAAACAGCCTATTAGAATAAAATCAGACAGTAGATCTGATGATATTCAATCCCCTTGACGTAACCCCTGGCTCCAGTTAAAATTGCACCATGACAGACAAGACAAATAATAGGCGGGTCGTCAATCCCCATGATAAACTGTTCCGGAAGGTCAACAGCGATCTGGAAAACGCACGAAGTGTTTTGAAAAACTATCTACCTGACCGGGTAGTGAAGCTGATGGATCTGTCCACCTTGGAAATCAGCAAGGACAGTTTTATCGAAGCGGATCTGGCGGACTATTATTCGGATATGCTGTACAAGGTGAATCTGGTTGAAGGCAGCCAGGGATTCGTTTATGTAATGTTCGAGCATAAAAGCTATTATGACAAATTTGTGCATCTTCAGCTGCTGGAATATATGGTCAAAATCTGGCGTCTATATATCAAACAGCACAAGGGAAGATCTTTCAAATTGCCCATTGTGATTCCACTGCTGATCTGCCATGGCAGAAAAGAATGGCCGAAAAACACTATAAGACTGACCTCGTTGCTGTCCGGTCCGATGGACGACCTTGCCGGTTACATCCCGGATTTCGGATTCGAACTGAACGATCTTCACCGGTTCTCGGATGATCAGATCAAGGGAACGGTCACCATTCGAGTGATGATGATGTTGTACAAGTATATTTTTGAACCAGAACTGCGACACAGGCTGCCTGATATTTTTTCTTTGTTTAAGACCTTGATGGAAAAGGAAACCGGATTGCAATATCTGGAGGCAGTGGTCCGGTACCTGGCATCGATCCTGGATGAAGATGAACTGTCATTCAAACAAATTAAGGAAATAGCGGAACAAGCTATTTCCAAGAACACGGGAGAATATATTATGACACTGGCAGAGAAACTTCGGAATGAAGGTAAGCTGGAAGGCCTCGTTGAGGGTGAGAAAAGAGGTGAGAAAAGAGGCGAGAAAAGAGGCCAAAAGATGGGTCGGCTGGAAGGCATCAGGGAGGCTATCGAACTGGGCATAACCCTCAAATTTCCAGAGGACATCAATGCAGTCATGGTCAAGGTGAATGCAATCGATGATCTGGAGACACTGGGTAAGATAAAAGAGGTGATCAAAACCGCCAAAGACAGTACTGAGGTTCTTTCCCTGTTAAAATAGAACGAAGCGGGTTCCCATCTACTCCAGCTTGTCTGACATATAAATGATTCTACCCGCCATATCAAGCATCTGATTTTGCAAGACAGGATATAGCGACGAAGGCAAATTATCATCAAAACTGCATTTGGCGGATTTGACAATATTGGCATTTCCGCCAAATAGTCATGGATCATCTTTCTGGTATGTCACAATTTTTCCACATTGTTATTGTCCTGCTTTAATGTGTTACTGCCGGCCATGACCGCCCCCACCCATGGCGATAAAACTTGCCAGCCTTGCTTTTCAGCCACCTGGGCCACGGTGAATCCCCGGGATAAATCGGTATTTAGGGAATTTGCCAGTATTGGCATTTTGCCTAAATGCTGAAGAATTGTTTTTTGATCCAGGCCGAGTCGCTTTGCCATCCGGTCCTGGGACATCCCAAGGCCGTGCATGCGCAATAGTTTGATGTCTCTGCCCATCCCGCCAGGTTCCTGACAATGACGGTGACCGTTTCCACCCCAGTTGCCTTGAACGCGCTCCATCGGTGGCCTCGTCCAGCAGGCGATAAAAACCGGGCCGGTCCGGACAGAATTCCACCTCGATGGGGTCAAAGACAAATCCATCCGTGGCATTGGGTATTGTTGCCACAGCGATTGCCGACCGACTCGTTCACAATTCTGAGATCCTTATCATGGAGGGAGAAAGCTATCTAAAAAAGTGATCATCAGACAGTGGATTTGGTATTCAATCCCCTTGACGTACCCCCTGGCTCCGGTTAAAATTGCTTCATGACAGACAAGACAAATAATAGGCGGGTCGTCAATCCCCATGATAAACTGTTCCGGAAGGTCAACAGCGATCTGGAAAACGCCCGAAGTGTTTTGAAAAACTGCTGATCTGCCATGGCAGAAAAGAATGGCCGAAAAACACTATAAGACTGACCTCGTTGCTGTCCGGTCCGATGGACGACCTTGCCGGTTACATCCCGGATTTCGGATTCGAACTGAACGATCTTCACCGGTTCTCGGATGATCAGATCAAGGGAACGGTCACCATTCGAGTGATGATGATGTTGTACAAGTATATTTTTGAACCAGAACTGCGACACAGGCTGCCTGATATTTTTTCTTTGTTTAAGACCTTGATGGAAAAGGAAACCGGATTGCAATATCTGGAGGCAGTAGTCCGGTACCTGGCATCGGTCCTGGATGAAGATGAACTGTCATTCAAACAAATTAAGGAAATAGCGGAACAAGCTATTTCCAAGAACACGGGAGAATATATTATGACACTGGCAGAGAAACTTCGGAATGAAGGTAAGCTGGAAGGCCTCGTTGAAGGTGAGAAAAGAGGCGAGAAAAGAGGCCAAAAGATGGGTCGGCTGTAAGCCATCAGAGAGGCTATCGAACTGGGCATAACCCTCAAATTTCCGGAGGACATCAATGCAGTCATGGTCAAGGTGAATGCAATCGATGATCTGGAGACACTGGGTAAGATAAAAGAGGTGATCAAAACCGCAAAAGACAGCACTGAGATTCTATCCCTGTTAAAATAGGATGAAAAGCGGATCCCCCATTTACAGCTTGTCTGATAAATATAGCTGTGTTTAGCCCGAACTTGCTTTCTTATCCACGGTCAAAATTGATCAAATACCAGTGTACTGTTGACGATAGCAGATAGTAAGTTATCAGGTCAGAATAAGATTTCCGGCCTACAGCCGCCGCCCGGCACTCGCCTTTGACGACAGTGATGAATCCCCCGGGCAGTGTATCCCGACGAAGGCAAATGATCAGTCAATCGACATTTGGCGGATATGGCAATACTGCGATTTCCGCCAAATAGTCATGGATCATCTCCCCGGCATGTCCTGCTTTTTCCACATTTTTATTCTCCCGCAGTTAATGATCGGGAATTTAATTCCCACCTGTTTTCAAAATTTTTTCCCTGCCAATTTCAAGGATTGCCACGCAGCCACTGATCTTTTAATGATGACTCTTTGAATCCATGAGACTCTTTGCGCCGCGGTAGCGTCTGGTGGGGAGGGGGGGGCTACTGTGCAGGAGGGTTTTGCAGCGGACAGAATAAATAAAGGGTTTTCATAAAAAAAACAGGGGCCTGATTACTTAGTGTCATCAGGCCCCTGCAAAAATTCAGGTGGCTGTATTGAACAAATAAAACGGTTCTAAATCAGAATGAATAATTTCCGATTAGAAGTTGATCTGCCATTTGGCGCCGTAGTATGTGATTTCTTCACTACCGGTTTCTTCGCCATCAATCACACCGATTTCAGGCGTAATGAAGACACCCGGAGCCAGTGTGATGGTGGACTGTACATAATAGGTCTGCACTTCATTGTCATCCAGCAGGCCACCCATTTGTTCTGCTTCAGCATAGCCGTAACCTGCTTCAAATGCAAACATATCGTTGGCTTTAAAAGTAGCAACCAGAATGAAACCCATGGCTTCATTGTCCACTACGTTAGTTCCATCCCAATCGGCATTTCCATCATTCCAGGCATTGTCGCCATCAAGGGAAAGAGCCATAATGTTCCCTACGTTTTCACCGATATACACGTTACCGCCCAAGGAAAAGCCACCAAAACCAGTCTTTGCACCCAAAGCAACGACATAGGAATCCACATCATGATCACCTGTGGCGGTTCCCAGCAGTTCATAGCTCTGATAACCGGCACCCAGGTTGAAGCTGAAGTTGTCCATTACCAGGTTGTAGTTGGCTTCGATGCCCGGCATGGATACTTCAGTAGCGGCAGCACCACCAAAGACGGGATCTTTTGGAGCCAGCACAGCAATCTGAAACCCACCGAATTTCAGACGGAGCATGCCTTCACGGCCGGAGTAAACACCCCCCTGGGCCAGCATGTCATTGTCAGTTCCGTATACCTGGTTGGAGTAAAAATAGTTCAGCGGGGTGTAAGTCTGACCCACCAGCAGAGAGCCGGCACCAAAGTTCCATTCACCATACAGTTTACGAACATTAACGCCGGTACCATATTCAAACCCACCGGTCACTTCATCAGATACCTTGACGGTAGCACCGATACGGGAGTTGCCCTGAAGGTTCTCCCCGTAATTGGTGGTGTCGGCCTGATCTAAATCAGTAAAAAAAGTAGCAATACGGGCAGACCCGTAAAAATTCCAGTCCGCAGCTGCGGCGGTCATTGCAGAGCCAGCCACCAATGCCAGGGCTGCAACCAATACCATTAATTTTTTCATTTTTTTCTCCTTAAGGTCTTTTATTAAATTCAACCACCTGAAATACAGGTATCCGGCCCTCCTTTTAAAGGCCAGATACCATACAGATATGTTCTTTAATTCAATTCAACCCGTCTTGTCAATGTTTTTTTAATTTATCAGTCCAATTCATAGGAAATAATGCTGGAAGATTTGTCTTTGGCCAGAATGGCCAGCTTGGTCTGGGTCACCACGGACACGATGAGTTCATCTTTTCCGTCTGCATCGATATCTGCCACGGCAAAATCACTGATCCACCCCTGAAGCGCCAGGGTTTCAAACATCGGGGCCAGCGCAATGCCGTTCCAGGACAACACCTGGATGGTGCCGTTTTCAAACCGTTTATACCGGCCCAAAGCACCCCCGCCGAACTCATTGTTCTGAACGGCCACGATTTCCGGTTTGTCTTCGCCGGTCATGTCAACAAATTGAATTCGGGGATGAATATAGACCCGTTCCCGATAGGATCCATCCGGATCATTTTTGGGCATCAGCCAGACATGGGCCGTGCCGCCGTATTTTTCCGTGCTTTCCCATTGCTCACTCCCCCCGTCATCCGTCACCACCAAGCGGCCGAACCGGTTGATCATCACATATTCTTCCGCAGATTCTTTGGTCACCGGCCCTTTGGCCAGAGACAGTACGGACGTGTTCCGGGGCAGCCGGACCTGTTTTTGCCGGGTATAGCTGCTGCCTTCCGCCTGCATGATGTAAACAGGCCCGTCAAAAGGATCTTTACTGCTTCGCTGGCCCATCAGGGTCTGGGATCCGTCCGGCGCGTCAATCACCCGGTAATAATAGTGCTGATTGTCTGTAATCGTCACATAGTCAGACCCATTGTATTCCACCACAAAGGACTGGAGTCCGTCCAGATGGATGGTAAAACTGGTGACAAAAATTTCAGGATATCCATTGCCGTTGATGTCTGCGATATCCAGGGCCACAATCCGGTGATTGCTGCTGAATTCCAGCTGTTTTTCCAATACCAGATGATTGTCGGACATCTGATGGATCATCAGGGTATTATCGGTGGCCGCCACCACCTGAAGCGTGCCGTCATCGGTGAGATCACCGACGGCCATGGCATTGATCACCATATCCAGTGACAGATGGGTGGCAAATCCGCCGCCGCCACCGGTTTGCTGCAGGTTGACGAATCCCCCCTGCCCCCCGGTTGACTGGAACCCACCCGGTGCCCGGGGTCCTTCCTGGACGGGCTGGGCGTACAGTTCATTGGCAATGGACCGGTTGAATACTTTTTGATTGATATCTCCGGCAAAGGTGTTCACCAGGGGAATCACATCCCCCATGTTGTTGCTCTGCTCAAAAAAAGTCAGGGCCGGTTTGTCACCCGTGATATCCACCATGGCGGCATCCAGGCTCACGCTTTCCCCGAAATGGGTCAGACTGCCGAACAAAACATAGTCTGCGCCCAGGCGTTCACCGATGTTTCGGGCCGCATCCTGGGTCAGATCTCCCGGACGGCCGGTCAACGCATCATCCACAGCGGCCCGGTCCAGGACGTCGACCTTGCCCGGATCTGACAGGCGGGAGGACAGCATGGAAAACAGGCCGTTCCGCAAAAAGGTCAGGTCCTGGGGGGAATTCATGGTAAAGGGAAGCACAGCCACGGTTTTAGGGGCCGCAGACACGGCCGGAACCATGGCTGCCAACATGAAACAACCGACCAGGCATCCGGTGAATGCGGCAAATAATCTGGATCTCAAAGCACGACTCCTTGTATTTTGGTTTGAATGGCGCAGGGCCAATATATATCAACTGTATCTTTCAAACAACCCTTTTGAACAGCTTTTCCATCTGCACTTTATCAAAGGTGACAATGGTGGGCCGGCCGTGGGGGCAGTGAAACGCATTGTCACAGGCCAGCAGATCTTTGATCAGTGTTTGCATTTCCGTCAGGGACAGGGTCCGGTGGGCCCGGATGGCATGATGACAGGCCATGGACATCAGGCAGGTTTCCCGCCATTGCTCCCTGACTGCAATGTCACCGGTCTCCATCAATGTGTCCACCATCCCTGTCACCAGGGTTTTGACAGATGTCTGATCCACCAGTCCGGGCACAGCCTTGATCACGAAGGTGGTGCCCCCGAAGGGTTCGATGACCAGCCCCATCGCCGCCAGGTCCGGCAGAATGCCGGAAAGGAGATCCGCTTCTTTGGCGCTCAGTTCCAGGGTTTCAGGCACCAGCAGGTATTGACTGTCTGCCGGCAGATGATCCTGCCGGTGCTTCAATGCCTCATACACCACCCGTTCATGGGCGGCATGCTGATCCACCAGCATCAAAGCGTTTTCCTGTTCCGCCACAATATAGGTTCCCATGACCTGTCCCACCACCCGGGGGACAGGGGATCGATCCGGGGTTTTGGCCGTCAGGGGGGGGTCTGATTTGTTTTCAGGAGTTGCGAACCGGTCAAAGGTCTGCCGGACCTCATGGTGAAGGCCGTCTGATTCCGGCATTGGATCAAAGCGATTGTCATTCCGGAACCCTTTGGATTCTCGGACAATCAAGGGATCGGCAGGCACTGGATCGGGTGCCCAGGAAATGGGTGTCTGCGCAAACCGGGGAGCGTTTATGAGGTCAGCCGGCCGGGGATCAGGGCCTGATCTGGATCCGGTATATGTGGATACCTGCTGCTGGGCCGCCAGCAATGCCGTGTTCACAGCCGCGGTCACAGCCTGATACACGGGCCGGGCATCCAGGAACTTGATTTCCCGTTTGGATGGGTGCACATTCACATCCACCTGGTCGCAGGGCAGCTCACAGCACACCACGGCCATCGGATACCGCCCTTTCATGATCCGGCCGGCATATCCCCGGAACAGGGCTGCCACCACGCCTTTGTCACGGACCAGGCGCTGATTGACAAACAGATAGATACGGCCGGCTGTCGCCCTTGACACGGCCGGGTTGGCACATACCCCGGTCACCCGGACATCCCCGGCCGAATAGTCCATCTCGTACAGGTGATCCGCCGCATCCTGACCCAGCACCAGCATGGCCCGGTGCACCAGGTCCTGGTCCGGGGGAAAATGTTTGACCAGCCGGTTTTTGGAAAACAGCCGGAATCCCACGGATGGATTGCCCAAGGCCAGGCCGGACAAGGTATCGGTAATATGGGCACCTTCAGTGGTGTCGGTTTTTAAAAATTTGCGCCGGGCCGGGGTATTGAAAAACAGGTGCCTGACCTCCACCAGGGTGCCGGCCGGAGCCCCCGTGTCCGACACCTGCAACAACTTGCCCCCGGCCATTTCCACCTTTGTGGCCGTATCCGCATCCTGGGGTCTTGTCACCAGGCAGAACTTAGACACCGAAGCCATGGACGGCAGGGCTTCACCGCGAAAACCGAAACTGGCAATGGCAAACAGGTCCTCTTTTGTGTGGATCTTGCTGGTGGCATACCGCTCAATGGCCAGCAATGCCTGGTCCCGGGACAGTCCCGTGCCGTCATCGGAGACCCGGATCAATGATTTGCCGCCTTTGTCCATCTCCACCGTGACGCGGGTGGCTCGGGCATCGATGCTGTTTTCCACCAGTTCCTTGACCACGGATGCCGGGCGCTGCACCACCTCTCCGGCGGCAATCTGATTGGACAGGATATCCGGCAGAATCCGGATCATTCAGGTCTCCTGTTTCACAAACCGGAGCAGAAACTCCGAATCTTTCGGGCTTAAATCAAACTGCAAGGACGCCTCATTGGCCAGTCGGGTCACTGAAGTATCCGGGGATTTTCTGCGTTGTTCACTTACCCATTCAATGGCTTTTTTCAATGCATCCCCCTGGGGCTGGACATTACTCATGATGATTTCCTCCCAATTTACATGTCCGGGATATCCGGGAACCGGGGTTCCAGGTTCATTGATTTCTCCACACCATATCCGGCCCGGATCAAAGACAGTTCATCAAACCGGCCGGCCATCATCTGAATGCCGATGGGCAGCCCGGCGGCTGAAAAACCGGCAGGCACGGAAATGCCGGGTACTGCGGCCATGTTGGCGGACAAGGTAAAAATATCGGTGAGATACATGGTCAACGGATCATCGATCTTTTCTTTGATGCGGAATGCCGGGGTCGGGGCCACGGGAGACAAAAGAATGTCACAGGTCTCAAACGCCTTTGCAAAATCCGCCATGATCAGGGCCCGCACCTGGGAAGCTTTGCCGTAATACGCATCATAATATCCGGCTGACAAGGCATAAGTACCGATGATGATCCGGCGCTGCACTTCCGGGCCGAACCCTGTGGATTTGGTCTGCTTGTACATATCCAGAAGATCGGCGGTATCCCGTGCTCTGAAACCGTACTTCACCCCGTCAAACCGTGCCAGGTTGGAGCTGGCCTCGCACGGGGCAATGATATAGTAGGCTGCCACCACATAATCGGTATGGGGCAAAGATACCGACTGAATCGTCGCTCCCAGGGATTCCATGAGCGTTCTGACGTTGTCAAACACGGCCCGCACATCCGGATCGATTCCCGGCATGTCCAGATATTCCTTTGGAATGCCCACGGTCATGCCTTTGAGCCCGTTTTTATCAAACGCGGTCAGCCCACTGGTGAAATCCGGCACCGGCTCCGGCGCGGATGTGGAATCTTTCGGGTCATGCCCGGCGATCAGGTTCATCATAAGGGCCGCGTCTTCCACGGTCCGGGTGATAGGGCCGATCTGATCCAGGGAAGAGGCATAGGAGACCAGGCCATACCGGGACACCCGGCCATAGGTGGGTTTAAGCCCCACCACCCCGCAATGGGATGCCGGCTGCCGGATGGAACCGCCCGTATCCGATCCCAAGGCCGCACTGCAGAACTGTGCCGCCACAGCCGCCGCGGAACCACCGCTGGAACCGCCGGGCACATAATCCACATGCCAGGGATTCCGGGTGGGAAAATAGGCGGAATTTTCTGTGGAAGATCCCATGGCAAACTCATCCATATTGGTTTTGCCGATAATAACACCATGGGACTGCCGCAGCTTTTCCACCACCGTGGCATCATACCGGGGCACAAAGTTGTCCAGAATTTTCGACCCGCAGGTGGTTCGCATCCCCTGGGTGCACAAAAGATCCTTCAGGGCCATGGGAATGCCGGTGAACGGCGTGTGGTTGTTTGATGCAATCTGATCATCCGCTGCTGCTGCCTGGGCCAGGGCCGCATCTGCATCAGCGGTGATAAAGCTGTTCAGTGTACTGTCATGGGTTTTAATGCGGTCCAGGTACGCCCGGGTCAGCTCGGTGGAAGATATCTTTTTTTCATCCAGCATCCGGGCGGCCCGGGCCAGGCTCAATGTATGTAAATCCATATATCCTTATTTCCTTGAAAAATGAATGCCGGTTTGTTCCCGGTTATTTCACCACCCGGGGGACCAGATAATAGTCTTGATCTTTTTCCGGGGCATTGGCCAGGGTCACCCGGGGCCCGGGGCTTGTCTGCGGCACATCTTCTCTGAGGACATTGTGCATAAATGCGGCCCCGGATGCCGGAGCAACGCCGTTGACATCCACATGGGCCAGTTTGTCCATATAGCCTAAAATATCACTGAGCTGTCCGCAAAGTGCCTGTCTTTGTTCATCATCCATCTTGAGCCGGGCCAGATGGGCGATATTCTCCACTTCCTGTTCAGAAATTTTCATTGTCAATCCTTTGTAATGATCATGCCGTTGATACCGGCCTGGTTCAATTTTTCCAGGTATTGGACGGCCGCATCCCGGGAAACGAATTCTCCGATTCGTATCCGATACCAGGTGATGCCGTCCATTTCCTTGGTTGTCCGGGTGGCGGTGAATCCTTTTTTCTCCAGGGTCGTCATCTGGGTCACTGCGTCCCGAAACGATTTAAATGCCGCCACCTGAATGGTGTAACTGCCCTGAGAATTCGATTTTTCCGGTTTCTCACCCGATGCCGGGGTTTTCTCATCCCGCAAAGGGGGGTCCATCATTTTTTCAGCGATCGCTTTGTTGAACGTGGCCGCCTTTTTGCTGGTCTTGACCGGGATGTCATCCATCCGTTTTGCATCCCTGGTATCACCCGTTTCAATTTCCTTGAGATCCCGGTTGGGCAACGGGGTGTCATCAAACGTATCTGCCGGGTCTGCCGCCGGGACCGGAATTGTCATCTCCTCGAATCCTTTGTCATCACTCAAGGCATCATAATAATGGAGTGCAATTTTTTCATCCGGATCACCTGTCATTTCCGGATCTTTGTATTGTTCAACAATGGTCTGGAGGCGTTCCTGAAACCCTTGGGTTTCAAATGTCACCGGAGATGTCCCCCGGCCGGCCATCACCCCGAGCAGAAACAGCCACCCGCCGATAAAAATATAGATGATATATTTTAAAACGCCTTTAAAAGGCATGCTCACATTCTTTCAGGTGCAGTCACCCCTAAAAGGAAAAGCCCGTTCCGAATCACCTTTTTAACAGCCAAAACCAGGCTGACCCGGGCCAGGGTCAGTTCCGTATCTTCAGTAATCACTTTGTGCCGGTTATAATACGCATGAAAAGCCGCTGCCAGGGTCATCAGATAGGTAAAAATCACATGGGGATGGCAGGTGGCCGCACTTTTTTCCACCTGTTCGGGAAACCCGGCCAACGTCTTGATCAACTGGATCTCTTCTTGGGCCACCAGTTTTGACAGATATTGTCCCTGGTTGAAATCCACATCCATTTCCGGGTGCAGGGCCTTTGCTTTGGCCAGAATACCCGAAATCCGGGCATGGACATACTGGACATAATACACCGGGTTGTCACTGCTCTTCTGCTTGGCCACTTCCAGATCAAAATCCAGGCCGGAATCATAGCTGCGGCTTAAAAACATGAACCGGGCCGCATCTTTTCCCACTTCATCCACAATGTCTTTGAGCGTGACAAACTCCCCGGCCCGGGTGGACATCTGAACGGGTTCCCCCCCCCGCAACAGATTCACCAGCTGCACCAGAATCACCTGGAACCGGTCTCTTTGTTTTCCAAAAGCCATGACAGCGGCTGCCAGACGGTTGATATATCCGTGATGATCCGCCCCCCATACATCGATCACCCGGTCAAATCCCCGTTCATATTTTTCCTGGTGATACGCGATATCCGAAGCAAAATAGGTGGTCAATCCATTGCTTCTCACCACCACCCGGTCTTTCTCGTCCCCGAAATCTTGGGTCCTGAACCACAATGCCCCGTCTTTTTCATAGACCCGACCCTCTTTTTTCAACACGTCAATGGCCTGTTGAACACGCCCTGAATCATACAGGCTCTGCTCACTGAACCACTGATCAAACGTCACGCCGAAATCCGCCAGGTCGTATCGGATCTGTTCAAGTATCCGGCCGGCCGCATATCGGGCACAGACGTCAATGGCTTTGTCTTCATCTCTGTTTATAAAATCCGGCCCTTCCCGGTCCAACACTTCACGGGCCAGATCCTTGATATAATCGCCTTTGTAGCAGTCTTCAGGAAAATCAACCGTGTGTCCGGCCAGTTCACGCAGCCGGAACCAGACCGATGTCCCCAGCGTGCGGATCTGCCGCCCTGAGTCATTGATATAATATTCCTTGGATACTGAAAATCCGGCAAAACGCAAGATATTGCCCACCGCATCCCCGACCGCGGCCCCCCGGCCATGTCCCACATGCAAGGGACCGGTGGGGTTGGCACTGACAAATTCCACCTGGACCCGCTCTTTTTGGCCGAAATCAGAAGCCCCATACCGGTCATCCGCAGCCAGCACCTGATCCACCACCGGATGCCAGGCAGATGGCCGTAGAAAAAAATTGATAAATCCCGGGCCGGCCACTTCAATTTTGTCGATCCGGTCTTCGGGTTCCATATGGGCAATCACGGCTTCGGCAATTTTTCTGGGGGCCATTTTCTGGATAGATGCGGAAACCATGGCAAAATTGGTGGACAGATCCCCCTGGGAATCATGTTTGGGGGCTTCAATTTCCATTTCCGGCACATGTCCGGACACAAGCATGCCGGCATCTACCGCTTTTCGGGCCGCAGCAGTCACCATGTTTTTTATGATATGTTTCATAAGATCCGTTTTTCTTGATGTGCCGGTTAATTTTCGTGTTCAGACGTATCTTCCGGGGTGAACCGGGGGGTATCATCCTCGTGATCGATTTCTTTGATCTCATCTTCCTTGGAGTCCCCGTCTTCATCTAAAAGTGCATCAAGCTCCACATCATCATCTTCAAGCTGGAACTCTTCTTCATCGGGCAGGGTCTCTGCGTCCACATACTCCACAATCACTTTGTCCTGAGTCTCATCCGTAAAAAAATCCACGGTTTCCTCGAACAATTTGATGCACAGATCCCGGGTGGGAAAAAAAGTCCGGCGCCGCAGCATCTGCGCAAAGGGGTCAAGCCCCTCAGTGGCCGCCGCCGTCATCCGGGCCAGGTCATAGGTTTCCTCGTGCAGCGGCATGATCACACCCGGATCCACCTCACTGGACTCCAGTACCGTCAATTTCCCGTCCTTGACATTTTTTTCAAAACGGATCTTTTGTTTCATTCATGAATCTCCTGTAATTTTTGTTGGTGTCAAACCTTTTAATATAGCGCAACCACTGTCGGTGTCAACAACAAGATGATACTTAATATCCAAGTTAAGTGTTGACCCATTACGCGCAAGATGATATAAGCGGGTGTTTAATTTCGGAGGAGTGGCCGAGCGGCTGAAGGCGGCGGTCTTGAAAACCGTTAAGTGTAACAGCTTCGTGGGTTCGAATCCTACCTCCTCCGCCACAACACATTGCGGAGAAATGGCCGAGTGGCTGAAGGCGCTCGCCTGCTAAGCGAGTATGGGGGGAAACTTCCATCGAGAGTTCGAATCTCTCTTTCTCCGCCACTTCATTCATCCTTGATCTTGTTCCGAATTCTTAAGCAAGCGCCAAGGCGCCCTCATGCCGGTTTGAGCAGCGAATACACCTGAATGGGTTCAAAAATCCCTTTCATTTTTGCTTTTCCTCTGTCATAGACCGGCCACAGGCCTTCGATCAAATCTCTGGTAGTCCGGCTGATCAGAATATCCCCGCCCGTTGCGTGGTCCGACAGCCGGGCCGCAATATTGGTCACGGATCCGGATGCCGTGAACGTCATGCGGGTGTCCAGCATTCCCTTGAACATAGTCATTCCCACCAGGGCCGTTCCGGAACTGATTCCCATATTGACGGTCATGGGTCCTATATCCGACAGATCAAGCTCACCGGCCAGGGAAAGACTGACGGACCGGCACCGGGAAGCAATCTCAAAGGCGGCTTTGACTGCGTTCATGGCATTGGTTTTCGGTTCATGATCCTTGAAAATAATCATGAACCCGTCCCCGCTGGTCTCATTGATCTCCCCATGGGACCGGTGAATGGGATCCACAAAACTGGAGAACACTTTTTCAATGATGGCATTGACCTGGGCTTCCGGCCGGGTGGCACTCAGGCCGGTATATCCTTCCAGATCGATGAACAGGACACTGACCTGTTTGGTTTCTTTTTCCCGGGTCAACAATTCCGGATTTTTATCCGCCATCCGCCGCACCGATCCGGGTACAAACGGCGTCAGGCTGGCCAGGGTCTGGCTGATACGGATTTTTTCCCGGGTGATCTCCCATTGCCGTCGTGCCGTCAGCAAAATGGTTCCCAAAACATTGGCAAAATCCCGGATCAAATAGAAATCTCTGCGTGTGTACCGGGTCAACGGCTGGATCACCACACTGACAATCGCGAGAATCCGGTTTTCCACAAAAACAGGCATGGCGTATTCGGGCCCCACCGTCATCCGGGAGCCGTCCGGACGGACAATGGGATCACTGTCAGCCACCACCACCGCTTTTTTTCTGGCAATGGCCTGCTGAACCGCCGGGCGGTCCCGTTTGCAGGACTGACAGCTCACCGGCCGGTCATACAGTGCACACTGCAACGGACTGGTATATTTTGCTGCATCGGGATCCAGCAACAGTACACAGACTTCCATGGCATTGGGAATCAGTGAACGCAACTGTTCTCTGACCATTTCCAGAATATCACCGGTTTCCGTCAATGGCGCAATTTTTTTGATCAGATCCTGTTGAACATGGAACCGTTCTTTATAATAATGATCCATTTTAACCTAAGTTTTAAAAGGCATACCCTTTCAAACGGTTTGAAATACCGTTTTTTTTAAAATCAGAACCGCCATGCCACCGTCCCTATGAAAATATCGATGCCATCATTGGGAGATTTCAGGTCTGCATTGGAATAATGCATGTATCCGAACTTGAAATCCATCCGGTGCATCTGCACCCCGATGCCGATGCGGTCTTCAAACTGAAAATGGCTGGACAGGTTCCGGCCGGCAATGTGATAGTCATCAATATATGCGGCGCCGATGCCCGCTTCCACATAAGGGATGATGTGTTGAAAATCAGTCAGGTTGAAACAATAAACAAACACCGGAGAAAATGCCACCCCATGGGTGGTGTCTCCGGATTTATCCCATACATTGTATGACAGCTCATAATAACCGGACAGGCTTCCTGTGGAAGATTCAAACCATCGGAAAAAAAATGGTTTCTGCCCCCCGATACGGAAAATATCGATATTGTCGGTGCTTTTTCCATATCCTCCGGAAACAGAAAACCGCCCGGGTTCCGCCCCGACCCCGGCACAAAACAGCAACACGCAGCAGGCAATCAGCCCTGCCATGGCCAACCCTTTATTTTTTCTCATTTTTCCTTTTCCTCAGATCGTTTTATTTTTTTTAAAGTCAGTTACATTAGCATATAATTCAATCCCGTGAACAGCCCCATCTCAAAAAAAAATGAGCCGCTGTCCTGCGGTGATACGCGCAAACAGCCGGTTGTTTTACCCTTGACATACAATTTAAGTAAGTTTATATCCATCTAACAATCGACACAGGCAGTATGGCAGATCAACTCAAAAAAAAAGACCGGGCACCCATGACCCTGAAACAATCCTTGATACAAAACCATGATAAATTACTGAAAAAATGGTTCCAGGCAACCATCAATACCTATCCTCCCCAGAGTGCACGGATTCTGGGAAAAGATGTAGACCGGTTCGACAATCCCGTGGGCGCAGTCACCAGAGAAACCTTGGAAGATGTGCTGCACCTGCTGGCTTCCGATTATACCAGTGACACCCTTGAAAAAGCCCTGGATCCGGTCATCCGCATTCGGGCGGTCCAGGCATTTTCCGCTGCCGAGGCAGTGAGTTTTATTTTTTTCCTGAAACAAATCGGAGAAACCGTCATGGATTCAGCCCACACCCGGGAATTCGACCGGATGGTGGACCAGGTCGTTTTAGCCGGGTTCAATCGACTGATGAAATGCAGAGAAGATATATTCCTTTTAAAGGCCACGGAAAGCAAACGACGGATTCACGCAGCCTTTGAAAGGGCAGGCTTGGTAAAAGAGCTCAAGGAGGAAGACCTGCTTGGCTCAAAAAAATCTTAACTTGCCGGACAAAATTTAGGTTTGTCCGGCAACCAATCTATGAGGTGGTTACAACATGACACAAAAGTACTTGATCCCCCTGACAGCAGTTTTCCTGCTTTTTCTAGTGGCGTACGCGGGGGCGGGAGCAGGGCTTGGGTGGTTCTTCGGGATTGTTTTCCCGTACCTGGCGGTCATAGCCTTCCTGGTCGGCTTTGTCATCAAAGTCATGGGCTGGGCACGATCCGCCGTTCCCTTCAGGATTCCCACAACCTGCGGGCAGCAGAAATCGCTTCCCTGGATTAAACAGAACCGCATCGACAACCCTGACACCGCATCTGGTGTATTCATACGGATGTTGCTTGAAATCTTTTTGTTCAGGTCTTTATTCCGTAACACCAAGGCAGCCTTTAACCGCAACGCATCCAACCGCATCACCTATTCCTGGGAAATTTTCCTGTGGCTGGCGGCTCTGGCCTTTCATTATGCATTCCTGGTGGTATTGCTCAGGCACTTCCGGTTTTTCACAGCCCCGGTGCCGTCCTGGGTCCAGTTTTTAGAAGCCTTGGACGGTATTGTTCAGCTCGGTCTGCCCGGCCTGTTTCTGTCCGGCGTGGTGCTTCCGGCAGCGGTTTTGTTTCTGCTGGCAAGACGGCTGTTTGACCAGAAAGTCCGCTATATCTCCCAGGGATCCGATTTTTTCCCCTTGTTCCTGATTTTAGGCATTGCCGTTACCGGTATTTTCATGCGGTATTTCACCAAGGTGGATATTTTAGCCATCAAGGAAATGACCATGGGACTGGTCACATTGAGTCCCACCATTCCCGACGGGGTGGCCAATCTGTTCTATGCCCATCTGTTTCTGGTCAGTATTTTGTTCGCCTATTTTCCGGCCAGCAAGCTCATGCACTTAGGCGGCGTTTTCTTAAGTCCCACAAGGAACATGGCCAACAACACCCGGGCCAAACGGCATGTAAACCCCTGGAACTATGATGTGCCGATCCATACCTATGAACAGTATGAAGATCACTTCAGAGACAAAATGATTGAAGCTGGCCTGCCAGTGGAAAAAAAGGAGTAATCAATGGCCGACGAACTGACACCCGATGAATTACTGGATAAAATAGACTATGGGACGGATTCGGGCAACTGGCTGGATACCACCAAATCCGTTCAGATCCGGCCGGGCATGTACTGTTATGCTGCCAAGCCGGAAAGTGTGGAAACCTTAGGGCTGCCCAATGCCAGAAGCTGGAACCCGACAGAAGAAGACTGGAAGCTGCCGGACAACTGGCAGCAAATCATCCATGACGGCATCAAGGAACGGCTTGAAAAATTCCGTACATTCAAGATCTTCATGGATGTGTGTGTCCGCTGTGGGGCCTGTGCCGACAAATGTCACTTCTTTTTAGGCACGGGGGATCCCAAGAACATGCCTGTGCTCAGAGCGGAACTGCTCAGATCCATTTACAGAAACGACTTTACCACTGCCGGAAAAATTTTGCAGAAAATTCCCGGAGGCCAGCGCTTAGGGGGCAACCGTCCTTTAACCCTGGATGTGCTCAAGGAGATGTGGTACTACTTTTTCCAGTGCACGGAATGCCGGCGCTGCTCCGTGTTCTGCCCCTACGGCATTGACACGGCCGAGATCACCATCATGGCCAGGGAGCTGTTCAATCTGCTGGGATTGAACATCGACTGGATCGCCACCCCGGTATCCAACTGCTACACGACGGGGAACCATCTGGGCATCCAGCCCCATGCGTTCAAGGACATGCTGGAATTTTTCGTGGAAGACATCGAGGACATCACCGGGGTGGACTGCACGCCCCAGTTTCAGAAAAAAGGGGCCGACATCCTGTTCATCACCCCGTCCGGCGATGTGTTTGCCGATCCGGGTACTTATACCTGTCAGGGGTATCTGATCCTGTTCCAGTATCTCAAGGAAAAATACGGCCTGGATGTCACCTGGTCCACCTATGCGTCCGAGGGCGGTAACTTCGGGTTCTTCACCTCCCACGAGACCATGAAGCGTCTCAACGCCAAGATGTATTATGAAGCCAAACGCTTAGGTGTCAAATGGATTTTAGGCGGCGAGTGCGGCCACATGTGGCGGGTGATCCACCAGTACATGGACACCATGAACGGACCGGCCGACTTTCTGGAAGTCCCGGTGAACCCCATCACCGGCACCAAGTTCCACAATGCCGCGTCCACCAAAATGGTGCATATCACGGAATTCACGGCCGATCTGATCAAACACGGCAAGCTGGAGCTGGACAAAAGCCGGAACGCCAACCGGATCATGACCTTCCATGATTCCTGCAACCCCTCAAGAGGCATGGGGCTTCTGGATGAACCCCGGTATGTGATCCAAAACGTGTGCGACCATTTCTATGAAATGCCGCCCAACACGATTCGTGAAAACACCTTCTGCTGCGGGTCCGGCGCCGGGCTCAACGCCGGAGAAAACATGGAGCTTCGTATGGCGGGGGCCCTGCCCCGAGCCACGGCCTTAAAATATGTCCATGAAAAATACGGGGTCAACACCCTGGGCACCATCTGCGCCATTGACCGGGCCGCGTTGTCCACCCTGTGTGAATACTGGGTTCCGGAAGTGGAAGTGGCCGGGGTTCACGAACTGGTGGGCAATGCCCTGATTCTGCCCGGAGAAAAGGAACGAACCGAAGACCTGAGAATGGAACCGCTGCCGGGTTGCGAGGAGGAGGAATAACATGACAAAAAACATGATCGTTACCGGACTGGCCGTATTTGTAGTGGCCGTGCTTTCCCCGTTCTGGTTCAACCTGGTGACAACCACCCAGGCGGCACCGGAACCGGAACTGCTGGGCCTGGCCAAAGAAGCCAAAACATGTGTCCTGGACAAATATGACATGCGGGCCAATCACATGTCTTTGCTGAATGAATGGCGGGGTGCCGTGGTACGGAATGCCGACCGCATCTACGTGGCAGCCAACGGCCATTCCTTCAACATGAGCCTGTCCACCGGAGAAAACTCCTGCCTGGGATGCCATGAAGACAAAGCCAAATTCTGTGACGCCTGTCATACCTATACATCGGTAAATCCTTATTGCTGGGAGTGTCACATAAACCCCAAGGAGATTCAATAATGGAAAAGAGCAGAAGACGGTTTCTGAAAGTGGCCGGCATTGCCGCCATCGGGTTGGGGGCAGCTCCGGCAATAAATTTTGCAGCCTCGGACTCCCATGGCTCAGGGGCTGCCGCCAAAGTGAAAAATGAGACTGCCCTTCATGCCGAACGCTGGGGCATGGTCATTGACATCAAAAAAATCGATGACAATCTGGCCAAAAAAATTTCTTTGGCCTGTCACATCCATCACAATGTACCCGACTTCACCCATGAAGTGGATACCCAGTTGTATCCCAAAACCCGGCCGGTGAACCATAAACAGGAAATCAAATGGATCTGGAAAGAAAAATTTCATTATGCATTCCCGGACAAGGAAGATGAATTTTTAAATGAAAAGTTTCATCACCTGCCCTTCATGGTGCTGTGCAATCATTGCAAAAATGCGCCCTGTGTTCAGGCATGCCCCACCCAGGCCACATTTTCCCGGGAAGACGGCATCGTGATGATGGATTATCACCGATGTATCGGTTGCCGGTTCTGCATGGCGGCCTGCCCCTATGGATCACGAAGCTTTAATTTCAGGGACCCCCGGCCGTTTATCGATGAGACAGACCCGGATTTCCCCACCCGGTCCAAGGGGGTGGTGGAAAAATGCAATTTTTGCGCCGAACGTCTGGCCAAAGGGGAACAGCCGCATTGCGTGGAAGCCTCTGAAGGCGCCATTGTGGTGGGAGACCTGGAAGACCCTGAATCCGATGTCAGGAAGCTTCTCAAGGAACATTATACAATCCGACGTAAACAGTCTCTGGGTACGGAACCCTCTGTTTACTACATCGTTTAAGAGAGGTCCATATGCTTGAAATAGCTGTCAAAGGAAGTAAAAAATACTGGGTGTGGATCATCTTTCTGCTGATCGTGATCGGCATCGGAAAACTGGCCTATCTGGATCAGTTCTTCAACGGCCTGATGATCACGGGCATGAGCCGGGATGTGTCCTGGGGATTTTACATTGCCAACTTCACCTTTCTGGTGGGGGTGGCCGCCGGCGGGGTCATGGTGGTCATTCCCTATTACCTGCATGACTATGAGAAATTCCACCGGATCACCATCCTGGGGGAATTTCTGGCGGTTGCCAGTCTGGTCATGTGCCTGTTGTTCATCATCGTGGATCTGGGCCAGCCCGTGCGCATGCTCAATGTGCTGCTGTACCCGTCGCCCAAATCCATGCTGTTTTATGATATGCTTGTTTTGAACGGATATCTGTTTTTAAACATTGTCATCGGCTGGAAAGTGCTGGAAGCGGAACGCAACCAGGTGGAACCGCCGGCATGGACCAAACCGCTGATCTATCTGTCCATTCCCTTTGCCATCGGGATTCACACGGTGACCGCCTATCTGTACTGCGGTCTGCCGGGAAGGGGCTTCTGGCTGACTGCCATTCTGGCCCCGCGGTTTCTGGCATCCGCTTTTGCCGCAGGCCCGGCATTCTTGATCATTTTGTGCTACATCATCCGGAAATTCACCAAATTCGATCCGGGCTGGGAAGCCATGCAGACCCTGTCCAAAATTGTGTGCTATGCCATTATCGCCAACCTGTTCTTCTTTTTGTGCGAAGTGTTTGTGGTGTACTATTCAAATATTCCCGGACACAAAACCCATCTTCAGTATCTGCTGTTCGGATACCACGGGTATAACGCCCTGGTGCCCTGGATGTGGAGCGGATTCATTCTGATGGGGGCCGGTGCCGTCATGCTGGTGATCCCGAAACTCAGAACCAATTATGTGCTGCTGCCGGTGGCCTGTGCCATGATTTTCATCGGGGCCTGGATCGACAAGGGCCTGGGCATGATCTCCGGCGGGTTTGTGCCTTCTCCGCTGCATCATGTGACCGAATACGCACCCACGGGTCAGGAAATCATGATTACGTTAGGGGTATATGCCACCGGATTTCTGGTGCTGACCATTCTGTACAAACTGGCCACAACGGTCAAGGAAGAGGTGAACGGCTGATGATGCCCTGACACGTTTTACTTAAATCATTTAACGACACATGAGACAGGGGAGTGCCAAACCGGCCTCCCCTGTTTTTTTTCAACGGCTGGGAAATCCTTATGAACAGGTGCAAAAACAGCGGGCCAAGGGATGATGAAACGGTCCTGGAAGATCTGAAAAACCGGTTTCTGGCAGCCATTTACCGCAAAGACCCGGAACAGATACAGCACATCTATCTGGAGATTGTGGATCATGCCACACAAGGCAATCTCAGGTTAAACGAAAACTGTGAAAAAATTCTGCGCCAGATCCAGACCGCCTTTCTCCGGTTTCATGATGTTATCGTTTCTCTCCAAATCGATCTTTCAACCCCGTTTCATGAACTGAAAACCTTATTATCTCATCGGGTCAGAACCCGGCAGGCCCATGTGACGTATATCGATTTTAAACACTGGCAAACTTGGATCAATTTAGATGCCTGGCAGATGGACCGGGTGTTTGAAAATGCCATCACCGTCCAGTTGACCTCCGGGTGCTCACATTTTTGCCGACGCTGCAATGAATGGGCCATCCCCGGTGTCCGGTCTCATTTTTCCTTCCAGGCCGCTGAAGCCATACTGGCCCGGCTGACAGCGCTTAACAACACCGATCCTGCCCTGTACGGCGCATCCGACCCCCTGGACTGGGAACACGAAGGCGATACCCTGGCGGACCTGTTGATCCCTTTGGCCCGTCGCACCCGGTTCAGTCTTCTCACCAAGGTGCCCCGGAACAAAAAAAACACGCTGCGCCGCCTGATTCACCACCAGATACCATTGTCCATCAGTGTCACGGACAGAAACCGGGACCGGATTGCCGCGCTGGAGGCCGACACCGGCATTGAACTGCAAAAACAGCACGACTCCGATGACCTGCTCATTCCCGCCGGCCTGGATGAGGATTTCACGGACATCAAATCCTCCATCACCGATGCCTATGGCACGGAAATCACCCCGGAAGGGGTGTATATCATCATTCCCACCTTTACCAGCGCCCTGTATCCCATGGGGCATAAAAAACTGCAGGTCACCCGGAAAACAACGGTGTTTCCGGAAAAAAAAATCGGACGTCAGGCATTGCTGGTGGATTATTTCAAACCCCTGGAAATGACAGGAGAACAACACAGATCGTTTCATCTGCCGGGCCTGCTGGATGTTCAGGTGGAAACCCTGTTGCTGGACACCGGGTCCATGGATCTGTCCCCACCCGGGATGCGCAATTTGAAAGAATATTTCACCATTTTTGATGAACCGGCCCGGAAGCGCCGCAAACAGATGACCCCATCGATTCTACGTGGGTTGAAACACCCGCTTTTCCCGCCAGGCCGGTACCACACCCTCAAAGAGGACCAGAAGCAGCAATACCGGCGAAAAATTACCGCCCACCTGGATTTTTGCAAGAAACCCGTGGTGATTCAGTCCCGGCTGCTTGCAGCCTCATTTTTTTTCGATGCCGTGCAAAAATATCTGACCGGTCACGATGTACAGAAACAGATCATCGCCCGATTGATCCGTGCCGAAGCCAGGCATCTGGAATCCATGTATGGCCCAATGGCAGGCATCTCAGATCCCGAAGCGATATTTTCAACCGCCGAACACCCATTTTTTGATAGATTCCGGTATTATGTCACCGGGCTTGTTTTTGACCGCCACACCCAGGGCATCCGTCGGTTTATTCAAACACATCCGGCCGTGTATGATCCCATACTGGACCGGTTTGTCCCGGCCCCGTCCGACGTCGGTGTGATCAACGGGTATACTTGAATCCGGGCTGAACCTTGATAAGTTGTTTGGTATAGGGATGTTCCGGATGCCGGATGATGTTATCCGCTGTGTTCACTTCCACGATATGCCCGTCATGAATCACGGCGATCCGGTCACACATGTACCGGGCTGCAGCCAGATTGTGGGTGATGAACAAAAACGTCATGCCAAAGGTTTCCTTGATCTGTTCCAGGAGTTGAAACAGTTGAATGGCAATGGTGGCGTCCAGCATGGAAGTGGGTTCATCCGCCACAATGAACTGCGGCTCCAGCACAATGGCCCGGGCAATGGCCACCCGCTGGCGCTGGCCCCCGGACAACTGGTGGGGATATCGATTGAAAAACGCTTCTCCCGGAGAAAGTCCCACTGTATCCAGGGTGTGGATCACTTTTTCCGTCCGGGTATCCGGGGTGCCGATCTTTTGAACAATCAATGGTTCCAGCAAGGTTTCAGCAATGGATAGATGTGGATTCAGGCTTTGGTAGGGGTCTTGAAAAATCATCTGAACCCGGGACCGGTAGGTCTTCAACCCGGGACCTTTCAGCTGACTGATGGGCGTTTTATTGAAAAAAATCTCTCCGGCGGTCGGGGATTCCAGCTTGACCAGAAGCCGGCCGGTTGTGGTCTTGCCACTGCCGCTCTGTCCCACCAGCCCGAAAACCTCTCCTTTGGCAATGCTCAGATCGATACTGTTCAGGGCCAGGACCTGTGGGGAAGACCTGGTAAACAGTTTTTTGCGGGACGCATATGCCTTGGTCACCTGCTTCATTTCGACCAGGATCCTGCTTTTTGAATCAGCTTTTTCCATGCCCTCTCCTGATCACGTCGGGGTTACAGCAAAATGCCTTGTGGGTGGGAGAAATATCGATCCAGTCAGGGGACCTGCCGGCACATCCGCTGGCATAAGCGCAGGAGCCGGCAAACCGGCATTCATCCGTATCGATCGTCTGATCCGGAGATTCTTTCATCTCCGGCACCCGGATATCATTGAGATTGTCCAGAGACAGATACGAATTCAACAACGTCCGGGTATAGGGATGGCGGGGAGATTTGAATACCTCTTTCCGGGTGCCGGTTTCAACGATCTGGCCGGCATACATCACGCAGATCCGCTCACACACCGAAGCCACTACGGCAATGTCATGGGAAATAAAAACAAGACCGGTCCGGGTTTGTTCCTGCACTTTTTTGATTTCTTTGAGTATCTGGTCCTGGACAATGACATCCAGGGCCGTGGTGGGTTCGTCCGCAATGATCAGGGCCGGGTCACAGGCCAGGGCCATGGCGATGATGGCCCGCTGTTTCATGCCGCCGGAATACTCATGGGGATAATCTGTCATGCGCCGGGCCGGGATATCCACCAGGTCGAACAATTGTTTCATCCGATCTGCCAGATCGGTTTTTGATATGTCCGGCTGATGGGTGATGATGGCCTCTTTGATCTGTTCATTGACCGGCATCACCGGATTCAGGGCATTCATGGCTGCCTGGAATATCATGGCGATTTTTGCGCCCCTGACTGTCTGCCATTGGGTTTCCGTCAACGAAGCCAGATCGTTTCCCTGAAACCGGATGTGTCCGTCCAAAATCACGGCATTTTCCGGCAGCAATCCCATCAGGGCCATGCCGATGGTGGTTTTACCGCAGCCGGATTCTCCCACAAACCCTAAGGATTGTCCTTTTTCCAGGTCAAAGCAGATATTGTCCACGGCTTTGAGCATACCTTTTTTGGTCTGATACCCGATACTCAGATGGTCTACCGATAGCAATGACATGTTATCCGGTCTGCCCCTCCTTTCGCAGACGGGGATCCAGCACCTCATCCATGGCCCTTCCTAACATGTAAAACGCCAGGGTCAAAAGCGAAATGCACAGCCCCGGCGGGATCAGCCAGTAAGGGGCCTGGAACATATGGCCGGATTTCCACACCCACTGGAGCATCATGCCCCAGCTCACCTGGCTGGGATCCCCGAATCCCAGAAAGGACAGGGCTGCTTCCACCAGAATGGCGGAGGTGACCCGAAACGTCATGTACAAAAAAGCCAGGGGCAGGACATTGGGCATGATATGCCGCAGAACGATCCGGACATGGGAGGCCCCGGCCACCCGGGACGCCTCGATGAACGGCCGGTGTTTCAACGACAGGGTCTGGGACCGGATAACCCGAGACACGGCCGGCCACCGCAAGATGGCAATGATAAACACAATGATCCAGATATTGAACTGACCGAACAATGACGCTAAAATCAACAGAATCACCAGAGAGGGCAGCACCATGATAATATCGGCGAAACGCATGAGAATCGCATCGATAACTCCCCCGGTATAACCGGCGATCATGCCGATGAGGGTGCCGATGACAATGCTGAAAAACGCGGAGGACAGGCCCACGATAAACGCCACTTTGGCCCCTTCCAGCAGCTGCGCCAGAATATCTCTTCCCACGTTGTCCGTGCCCAGCCAGTGGGTCAGGCCGGGTCCTGTGGACAGCTTGATGTCCGGATCGATACCGGTCATGGGATCATACATGGGATCAATCAGCGGCACAAAAAAAGAAGCCATGGCCATGACCATGAACACGCTTAAAATGATCACACCGGTTTTTCCCAAAGGGTTTTCAATAAAAATCTGCCAGCCCTTATAAAACCGCGACACAAAATATTTGTTTTGCACAGACATATCCTTTGGCTAATACGTAATCCGGGGATCCAGCCATGCATACAGCAGGTCCACAATCAGGTTGGCACACAGCACCACCAAAGCGATGAGCAGAAAACAGGCCTGGGCCAGGGGATAATCATTGTTGCTCACCGCAAATATCAGTTCCCGGCCGATACCGGGCCAGGTGAAAATCTGTTCGGTCAATGCGCCGCCGTTGATGGAAAACGCCAGGGATAACCCCACGGAAGTGATCACGGGCAGGGCTGCATTGCGTGCCGCATGTTTGTTCCGGATCTTTTTTTCACTCAACCCTTTTGCCCGGGCCGTCAGAATATAATCCTCCCTGAGAACCGACAGCATGGATGAGCGCATCAGCAGCAGGTAGGACCCCAGATTGATGATAAACAGGGTCAAAAGCGGGAGCATCAGGTGATGCAGCACGTCCAGGATCCGGGCGAACACAGACGCGTTGGATATCCACAACGCCGGGGTCAATACCCCGCCCAAAGGAAACAGTCCCCATTTAAAACCCAGAATCCAGAGCAGCAGCAACGCGAACCAGGGAATGAACAGGGTATAACACACCAGCGCGGATATGGACATGACATTGTCCAGCCGGGATCCCTTGTGCCAGGCTGCGATTTTTCCCAGAAAGACCCCTGCAAAGGCCGCCAGAAGTGTGGATGTGGTGAACAACAGCAGGGTCCATTTGAGCTTGTCCGCAATAATGGTTGCCACGGGTTCTCCGTAATGAAAGGAAACCCCGAAACTTCCTGTGAAAAAATTTTTCACATAAATCAGATACTGCTCCCACATGGGCCGATCCAGCCCCATCTGCTGGATCAGGTGAGCCATATCTTCCGGCGTGAGCATGGGGTCCACCATTTTGGAAATGGGGTCACCCGGAGACAGCCGGAACAAAAAAAACAATGCCGTGAGAATCACAAAGAAAATAATGCCGACTTCCACCAGCTTCAACAAAATGTAACCGGGCTTTGCCATTTTATCGCAACCGTTACCTTATTGCTTAATCCACTGGCTTGACCATGCACAAAGACCAGATATTGCCGATACCGTCCACCCGTTCCACCCAGCCTTCAAACCGTTTGTTCACCGTAGCCTCGATGATATGGGGATTGTACAGCGGATAATACGGCACATCTTCTAAAAGCATCGCCTGCATGTCGAAAATCATCTGTCTGCGGGCTTCGACATCCACTGTCAGTTTCTGGGTTGCCGCCAGTTTGTCAAACTCAGGATTCCGATACCCGCTCATGTTCCAGTCTCTGGGATTGTCGTTTTTCGTGGAGAAAAAAGAACTCAGATAATCCGGATCCAGGTCCAGTTTTCCATATCCGAGCACAAACGCATCAAAATCATGTTTGGCTTTGACTGTTTCCAGTAAAGAGTTGAATGCCATGGGCCTGGCAAACGCCGGCATACCCAGCTGTCTGAGCCATTCCTGAATCATGGTGCCGGCAAAGGCCCGCTTGGGATCATAATCCGCCGGCGGGGTCAGGATCACGAATTTCTCCATTTTTTCCCCGGAAGGCATTTGGATATCCGAAGGCTTTGTCAGGCTGCCGTCGGATGCGACCGGGGGCGTCTCCCAGGAATATCCGGCCTCTGCAAGCATTTTCCAGGCAGTCGTTATACGGGTTTTCTGATCCATGCCTTCTCCGTATTTTCTCACATCCGGATTGTGCCAGAAATGGTTACCGGCCGGTACGATGGAATGCATGGGATTGCCGTGATTCTGAAGAATCCGGTCCAGAATGAATGCTTTGTCCACCACGGTGGCCACGGCCTGGCGAAGCACTTTATCATTGAACGGGGGTTTCCGCAGGTTGAACCCCAGATAATAAAGGGCGCTTTTTTTATTGTAGTGCAGATCGATGTCTGAATTTTTTTCCAGATCCTGGATATATCCGGGCTGAATATCCCACCAGTAATAATCGATATCCTTTTTTTTCAATGCCAGAATCGCCACGTCCGATGTGCCGTAAATATTGAAAAGAACATGATCCACAAACGGTCCCAGGGTCAAATTGCCGATGGTTTGCCCCTGTCCGAAAAAATAAGGATTTTTGATCATGTGAATGTAAGCACCTTTCTGGTACTCGTGCAGCATGAACGGACCGGTTCCCAGAGGATTTTCCACCTGATAATCCTGCAGAAACCGCAACGGTTTTTCCGTAGCCAGGGCTTGTTTACACACCGGCTCCCACTCTTTTTTCGACACCATGGGAGCGGTCATGACCCGGGGAAGAAACACTGCGGAAGGCTCTTTGAGATAAAAAACCACGGTATGGGCGTTCACGGCTTCCACTTTCTCAATGATTCGCCAGTGACTGTAATACCTGGGAATCTTAAAATCGGAAAACAGCTGCCGGGTGAACAGCACGTCCTCACTGGTAAAATCAGATCCATCCGACCATTTTGCTTGCCTGAGCGTTACCGTGTAAGACATCTGTTTTTCATTGAACACGGGATCTTCTTTTGCCAGCCAGGGGATCATTTCCAGGGTCTCGGGGTGACGACGGAACAATGGTTGATAGATCTGTGACAAAATATTTCGGGAGTTGGCATCGGTTCCCAGCCACAGGTTCAACGACCGGGGTTCTTCCGGCAATCCGATTTTCAGAAAAGAAGGTTCTTTTGATTGACTGCATGAAAACAAGCCGACAACAGCCAGTCCCAGCACGGCAAGTGCCATCAAGATCAAAAAAATGGTTGATTGATGGTCACACACTTTTGTATATGGATTATTTGTGCTTTTTCGGATTTGCCCCACTGATTTTCTCCTCGATAAAGTTCACGACAGCTATTTCAAGTTTCTGGTTATTGAACCGGTTGATCCGGGGAATACCCCCCGGGCTGATACAATTGATTTCAACCAGTTTATCCCCGATGATATCGATACCCACAAAATACAGGCCATCCTGCTGAAGTTTGGGCTTGATCCGCCGGCAGATCTCTTTATGGGCCGGGGTGATGTCGTGTTTGAACGCCAGTGCACCGGCATGCACATTGGTCCTGAAATCACCGGATACCGATTTTCTGCCCATAGCGCCCAGAATCTCCCCGTCCAGCAGAAGTATCCGGACATCTCCTTGTTCTTTCACCTGTTTCAAATATTCCTGCACCATAATGGGCTGGCGTTCTGGATAAGGTTTCCCTGCTTTGACATAATAATTGATCAAAGAATTGAGGTTTTCCTGATCCTGATTGCTGACCTTGATCACGCCATGCCCCCCATGGCCATGCAATGGTTTGATCACCATGGCCCCGCCAAAGTCGTCAATAATTTTTTTCAACCGGCTGGGGTCTCTGGAGACATGGGTTTCCGGAATAATATCCGGAAAATTCAGAATATAGGCTTTGCTGCTGCAGTTGAGCTGGCCTAAAGTATTGTTCACCAGAAACACCTGATCACTCACCGGCCCTAAAAATTCCATGACCTCATGATTGATCGGGGGATCTTTTCTCAAAAACAGCACATCCAGGTCGGTGACGGTTTCAAATATCAATTCTTCCCGGTTCAGGCAGCAGATCAGATCCGCCCAGTAATCGGTCATGGGCTGATCTTTGGGAACCGATATATGACGCATTCGTGCCACCACCTGATTTTTGCGTACATAAATATCATGGGGTTCAAGAAAAAAAACCTCATGGCCCCGCTGATTGCACTCGTACATGATTTGGGCCGTGGTTTCCCACACCGGATCGATCTGCCGCAAATCATCCATTAAAAAAGCGATATCCATGATACCTGTTCAGCACCTCCCGCACCTGGATTTTTCCCCATGATTAAAAATCAGGAATTCCACTCTTGTAGGACATGACAGCAAAATTGTCAAACCCTTACATAAATTTTCCGTTTGGTGTATCTTTAACTGTTAACCATTTTACGTCACATAAAGACATAAAGGAAAGATATTGTGAAACAAACCCTTTTTATTCAATTTTACGGCCAGACCGGCAGCGGATGGTTTGATCTGTGCAACGGATTTTCAGACACCTGGGACCTGTGCGCAGGCAAAGGCGATTTCCTATGGATTCCTCTGGAACTGAATCCGGACAGATGGTACGACGAAACCGCGTATCAACCACTCCCCCTTCCCATTGAAAAAGGAACCATATATGTCAGTGCCAGTTATGTGAACCACCTGTACCAGGCCTATCTATGGGCATTGACATATCCTGAACTGCAGGTGATCGTGGGCGGTCCAGTGGCATCGGAACGGCACACAGGAAAACCGGGCTGGCAGTCGGTGCACTTCAAGGTGGAAAATCCGCTGCCAAAAAATTTGATCCTGACCGGCCAGAGCGTGGAACGTTTTTTCGGGGTGCCTGAATTTTCAGGCCAATGGCGCCTGGAACTGCCGCCGCAAATCCCGGACGAGGGCCGGATCTATTATTCCTATACCCTTGAAAACCAGTGTTACTGGAAAAAATGTCCTTTTTGTTCCATTGCCCAGCACTCTGCCGATCACTTCAGAAAGCGGACGAATCCGGACCTGGCATTCACGGGCCTGGATTACCACGGACACAAAATTGTTCGGCTCAATACCGGGTCCATGACACCGGAACATATCCGGAAACTACTGCCCATGCTGCCTGTCACTTCGGATATGGAATACCGGTTTTTCATGCGGGCCGCGGCTGCGGAAACCCGGGCCATGAAAGAAGCTGTGGCCACCATGGGAGATAATCTCCCCGACTGCACCCTGGGCTTTGGCATTGAATTTCCTTCAGACCGCATGTGGCAATATCTGAACAAGGGCACCCGCATGACAGACGTGCTGAAAACCCTTGAATTCTGTACGGAAACCGGATTCAAGGTCAATGCCAATGTCATTTTGGGCTGGAACAACCTGACGGAACAGGACATCAGGGATCTGGAAGGATTCATGCAGCGCCTTTCCGGAAAAACCGTCACCACCCTGCAACTGCGCTGGTTGTTTGCCCACCCCTACACCTTGATCTATGACACCTATGATGGTGTGGAAAACAGCATCCGACTCGGGCCTTTCAACTGCGGTTTTCATGTCACTGTTCCTCCGGACCAGATGGAATTGAACCTGGCGGCGGCACAGGTTATCAAAGAACAATGCCGTAAAAAAGAGATTCAGCTTCAGGGATACAAAAACCTGAATAAAGGACAACCGGGTTGACCCGGATTTCATAAATCTATAATATATTCCGATTTTATGATATATTATCCAAATAACCCGGCACCGTTCCAAAGGAGTTTTAAATGAAAAAATGGCTTTTCCTGCTGATTCTGGCATTATTATGGCATTCGCCCTTGTCCGCAGACACATCCACGTCCACCCAAAGCACCCCGCGTATCACCATCCCAAACCCCAGTTATCAATTTGATCCGGCCATTGAAGGCGATGTGGTCACCCATGAGTTCACGCTGGTCAATTCCGGAAACGCCCTGCTGGAGATCCTCAAAGTTCAGACCGGCTGAGGGTGCACCGCAGCCACCAGCGCGCGCCAGCTTCTTCCGGGGGAAGAAGGAAAACTAAATGCAACCTTTGCCACACAGGGCTATGGCGGCCGAATGGTCAAAGAAGTGGTCAAAATCCACACCAATGATCCCGAGAACAAGGTCATTACAGTGTCTTTGTCCGGCGAAGTCCGGCCTGTCGCCCGTCTGACGCCTCAAATGATCAGCCTGAGAGGCAAACCCGGTGACACCATTTCGGCAGAGATGAAAATTGTCCCGGCGGCCTTTCCCGATTTCAACATTGTAAATGCCGCCGCCAGAAACGGTCAGAATATCGACTTTACGATTGAAAAAAAGGGAACCCCGCCGGACAGTTATTTCGTGTTGACGGTCAGCAACCGGAAAAGCACGGCCGGCCGGTACTTTGACATCATCGAGCTGGAAACCGACCTGGATCCCGAACGAACCATCAAAATCCGTGTGGCCGGGTATATCCAGCCCTGATAAGTTCAGCAAATTCACATTTTACACAGCAGGCACAATACCTGCTGTTTTTTTTGGGATACAGTGCATTTTTTTTTGTTCCGGAGGTTGACAACCGGTTTATGTAACTATATATTCCGTTTTAACGATTTATAGGAGCACATGCCATGAAAGACAACTGCGGATGCAACGCGCCGGATATCATGATCCTGTCCTGTTCAGGCAGCAAAAATGCAGGTCAGCTTGCTGATCGGGCTGCCCGGGAGCTGACCAAAGAAGGAATTGGCCGCATGTTCTGCCTGGCCGGTATCGCCGCCGGCATCAGCGGTTTTGTTCAGTCGGCAAAGAATACCGCACAGATCGTGGTCATTAACGGATGTGACCATGCCTGTGCCGGGAACCTGTTGAAAAACCAGGGCATCCGGTTTGCTGACCATGTGATCGTCAGCCGGCTGGATATCAGAAGAACAGACGGGGATCACCTGGACCCCGATGATCTTGCGGCAGTCATGCACGCGGTCCGGCTGGCCTGTAAATTGCCGGTACAAAAAAAGTTTGATTCTCCCAGACCCCTGTCTCCGGGGGATCGAGCCAAATCCAGGCAACTGGGGGGCAAATGTTGCTGAACAGTCTCTGCCATGACAGCCGCTGTGATATGACCTTTTTTCATATAAACACCCATGACCTGAGAAACCACAACAAATAATGAAAGTGTAAGCTTAACACTTAAATCTTAACACTTTCATATAAACAGGAACCGACCATGAAAGAGTTTATCAGAGTGATGAAAGCCCTGTCTGATCCGGCCCGGGTGAAAATCATGAAAATGCTTCAGCACAAAACCATGTGCGTGTGTGAAATTCAGACCGCCCTGGACAAAGCCCAGTCCACCACCAGCAAACATTTGAAAATCCTGGAGGATGCCGGCCTGATCACCTATCAAAAAAACGGGCTGTGGGTGAACTATCAACTGGCGGACGGCACCCAGAGCGCCTTTGCCGCCACCCTGATCAACCACCTCCGGGACTGGCTGGAAGATGAACCGGAACTGCAAACCATGGTCCGGCTGCTGCCCGGCATTGACCGGAATGTCATTTTGAACCGGAACTGACCGTCACTGATCGTTCCATAAAGGAGTTGGCAATAATGAAAGAAAAAACCAAACTGCTCATTCTTGTGGCCCTGTTTCTCATGGCCTATTTCATCCCCTGGGCCGATCCGGTGATCCGGCAGTCCGGACTGGAGGCATTCATGATGCTCCAGGAATATGCCAGAGAACATGTACTGACCTGCCTGATTCCGGCGTTTTTCATCGCCGGTGCCATTGCCGTATTCGTGTCCCAGGCATCCGTGCTCAAGTATTTCGGCAATCAGGCCAATAAAATTCTGTCCTATTCAGTGGCATCGGTGTCCGGCACCATCCTGGCGGTCTGCTCCTGCACGGTGCTCCCGCTGTTTGCCGGCATCTACACCCGGGGGGCCGGTATCGGGCCGGCCACGGCATTTCTGTACTCCGGCCCGGCCATCAATGTGCTGGCCATCACCATGACCGCCAAGATCCTGGGATGGCAGCTGGGCCTTGCCCGGGCCATTGGTGCCGTTGTTTTCGCAGTCATCACGGGCCTGTTAATGTCGGTGATCTTTAAAAAAGATGACATGGCCAGAACCGGGGGCCAGATCTATGTGCCGGATGAAGAGGACAAGGGGCGGACCCTTTTCCAGGACAGCATCTATATTCTGACCATGGTGCTGATCCTTGTTTTCGCCGCATTCGCCAAACCGGCCCCGGATGCCACAGGCCTCTGGCCGGCCATATTTGCCGCCAAATGGTATATCACCATTTTTCTGCTGCTCGCTTTGGGATGGATGCTCAAGGCCTGGTTCACCAAGGATGAATGCGTGTCCTGGATCGATGCCACCTGGGGATTCATGAAACAGATCTTTCCTTTGCTGTTTGCCGGTGTGATCGTGGCGGGATTTCTCCTGGGCCGGCCCGGACACTCTGCATTGATACCTGAGCAGTACATCCAGACCCTGCTGGGGGGCAACTCCCTGTGGGCCAACCTGTTCGCCTCGGTGGCCGGGGCATTCATGTACTTTGCCACCCTGACCGAAGTGCCCATCCTCCAGGGGCTTTTAGGCGCCGGCATGGGCAAGGGCCCTGCTTTGGCCCTGCTGCTGGCAGGCCCTGCCCTGTCTTTGCCCAACATGCTGGTCATAGCAAGCGTCATGGGCGCAAAAAAAACAGCCGTCTTCTGTACCATCATCGTTGTGATGTCGACCATTGCCGGCATGATCTACGGTACTTTTGTCGTTTAGTGTAAAACCCAAAACATATAAACCATTTAAAGGAGTCACATCATGGAAATCAAAATACTGGGCCCTGGATGCCCCAAATGCGAACAAACCAGTAAAATAGTAGCGGAAGCCGTGTCCGAAACCGGTGTGGAGGCCAATGTGGAAAAAGTCACCGGTGCCATGGATATCGCAGGATACGGGGTTTTCGGCACCCCGGCCGTGGTCATTGACGGGGATGTCAAATGCGTGGGTAAAATTCCCAAAAAAGAGGATGTCAAATCCTGGCTGACCAAATAAGGCAGGCAAAAAAAAAACAGGTAACCTTAATTAAGGACATGCCCCTGATGACCCGAACCATCTGTATGAAACAATGGACCGTCACTGCACTGGCCGGACTGCTTACAGGGCTGGCAGCCCTTTTGGCAGCAGCCCAAACCACCCATGCAAAAACGGTGAAAGACCTTTATCCCCTGCTGTCGGACCGGTTTATCAAATCCGCGACGCTTACCGCTTTGGAAGATGACCTGATCCTGAAAACCGACACCGGCATTGCGCTGACCCGATCCGGGATGGCACAGGCCCTGGAAAAACAGGATCCCCGATTGCAGGACCAGTTGGAAAACAACCTGATCTTTCTTGCGGAACAGGAGATTCTCACCCTGATTCTGGAAGATGAGGTGAAAAAAAGCGGACTGGCAGACGGCAAATCCGTGACACAGGAACAGATTACCGCCTACCTGCAAAGCAAAGTGGGTGATCAGACCGTTTCCGACAAGGAGGCAAAAACCTTTTATGATGAAAACAAGGAGATGGTCGGGGGCATGCCCTTTGATCAGGTGGAAGACAGCATCAAAAAATTTCTGCTGGAGAACAAACAGCAGACCGCAGTCCGAACCCATATCCATGATCTGGGACAACGCCACCAGATCCGCATCAATGAAAAATGGATGGATGTCCAGTACAAAAAGATGACCGACAACCCGGTGGACAAAGCCAGGCTGTCCGGAAAACCCAGCATGGTGGAATTCGGTGCCGACGGGTGTGTTCCCTGTGACATGATGCAGCCCATCCTGGACAAGCTGGAGAAAAAATTTCCCGACACCCTGAACATCGTGTTTCTTCATGTGCGCGAAAATCAGGTACTGGCCGGTCGGTACGGCATCCAGTCCATACCGGTCCAGGCATTTTTCGATGCCAATGGACAGGAGGTGTTCCGGCACACGGGATTTTATCCGGAAGAAGCGGTGACAAAACAGCTGAAACAAATGGGGGTGGCGCAGTGAAACAGATCCGTATCCTCGTTTATATCGTCATCGCCATTGTTGCCGTAACCACCCTTTACAACATCCAGTTTAAAAACAAATCCACTGCGGACCGTACCAGCGGCACAGCGGAATCAGATGTCCGCTATGATTTCAATGACCTGCCGGTAAAGGGTATGGTCACCATGATCGACCTGGGGGCCACCGAATGTGTGCCCTGCAAGATGATGGCCCCGATCCTGGAAAAACTGGAAACAGCCTACCGGGACCGGGCTGTGATCGCGTTCATAGATGTATGGAAACACCGGGACCAGGCCCCCCGGTTCGGAGTCCGGGCCATTCCCACCCAGGTTTTTTTTGACCCTGACGGCAAGGAGGTGTACCGCCACCAGGGATTCATGAGTGAAGATGCCATTGTGGAACAATTAACCAGAATGGGGGTTGAAAAACCCGCCCTTTAACAAGGAGCTTTTGATGCTTGATTCCCTTTTTCTGACCGTGAACCAGTGGATGACCGGCGGCATCATGGTCGCCGCAGTGGGATCATTTTTGTGGGGCATGATCAGTGTGCTGTTCAGCCCCTGTCATTTGGCCTCCATCCCGTTGATCGTCGGATACGTGGGGGGCCAGGAAAAAATGGTCCACCCGCGCCAGGCCGGCATCTATTCCGCGCTTTTCACCCTTGGCCTGTTTATCACCATAGCTATCATCGGCATCATCTGCGCCCTGCTGGGCCGGATGCTGGGGGATGTGGGAAACTTCTGGCAGATTCTGGTGGGTGCCATTCTTGTATGGGTGGCTCTGGGTATGCTCGGGGTTGAAAAATGTTCCTTGTCAGGGAGCCTGATGCACCGCCTGAAACTCAAAGGCATGACCGGGGCCTTTGTGCTGGGGCTGGCCTACGGGGTGTTGTCCGGCTCCTGCACCTTCGGGTTCATCGCCCCTATTCTGGCGTTGATCACCATCCAGGAAAAAGTGATAACCGGCATCATCCTCATCATCCTGTTCGGTATCGGCCACTGCCTGCCCATCGTCATTGCCGGCAGTTCCACTGCCCTGGTGAAAAAACTGCTGGAGAGCAGCGCCTGGAGCGGGGCCGGCATGTGGTTTAGAAAACTGGCCGGTGTCACCATCATGCTGCTGGGCCTGTATTTCATTGCCAATCCCTTTTTTTCGGCCCTGCAAGCGGCATAAACCGGTAACACAGCCAACCCGAGGAGATATGACATGCTGTTGAAGAGCTATTCTCTGGAAATATTTAAATCCAAATGCCAGGCAGATGCCGAAGGCGTACACTGCTTTGCCCACCTGGACCAGGATGTCACAGACGCCATTCCCTATCTGAATGCCGTGCTGGGAGGATTCGAATACCTCAACGATCCCCCGGCTGTCACCTTTAAGACCCATGGCAAGCTGATCACGGTGCACGGCAATAAAATTGCAGTGAACGCCCTGAAGGATGAAGCAGAAGCTGAAAAAATCGTGGCATGGCTCAAAAATGAGATCAATGCGGCCTGGGAGAAAAAAGAGGAGATAACCCCCTGCTATACCGGGATGCCCCGCCCCGGTATCATGGAGATTCTCAAGCTGCTGCCGAAAACCAACTGCAAAGAATGCAGCCAGCCCACCTGCCTGGTGTTTGCTGCCAAAGTGGCGGAAGGGGCCAACGGCCCTGACGACTGCCCTCCCCTTGATCCGGATCAGCACCGGCGCCTCACCGAATATATGGGCCGGTTCACTCTGGAAATGTAAACCAAGGAGCTTTTTCATGGCACCCACACTTGTACGGCACCATATTGGCAACACGGTCCGTCAGATAATTTTCATCATACTGATATCCGTAGTCCTTGGTGCGGCTGTCAACTTTATCCGGCCGGACAGCATCCCTTTTGTGGAAACCTGGTCCATGGCGGACAACCTGGTTACAGAAGATGGTGAGGCTCTGGCCATTCCTCTGGAAGACGCTGCGGCCCTGTTTGCAGACAATGCCGCAATTTTTCTGGATGCCCGGACACCTGCCGAGTATGAAAAGGGACACATCCAGGGTGCTGTCAACCTGCCCTGGCATGAGGTGGACAACTATTTTGAAACCGTCATCATGACCCTGGACCCGGAAGCCATGATCATCACCTACTGCGACGGGGAAGCCTGTTCATTGAGCCATGACCTGGCACTGTTTCTCAAGGACTTGGGGTTCACCCGGATCAAGGTGCTGGTCAACGGCTGGACCCTGTGGAAGGGACACGATCTGCCCGTTACCACCCCCTCATCCTGATCTTTCGGAGGCCAAATGCTGCAAAAAAAATCATCTATTGATGTCCCACTTACCATAGGGTATCATTTTACCCGGCTGGTCATGGCTGGTGTGTTTATCTATGCCAGCATCGATAAAATCATCCACCCGGACCTGTTTGCAGAAGCGGTGTTCAACTACCAGGTGCTGCCAGGATACCTCGTGAACCTGACCGCCCTGATACTGCCCTGGCTGGAGCTGATCCTGGGCGCCTGTCTGCTGATCAACCGGTGGATGGCCGGGGCATCCGCCCTGGCAGCCATGTTGATGGCCTTGTTTGTGGGGATGATCATATTCAACCTGGCCCGGGGCCTGGATATCAGCTGCGGGTGTTTTTCCGCTGCCCCGGATGATGATCCCATCACCCTGCTGACCCTGGCACGCGATATATGTTTTTTGATCTTCTCCCTGGGCCTGGCCGGATTGGTGTTCATTAAAAACACCCGCCGTGTCAGATAAACCCACAAACTATCTCCCAGAACCAGGTATCTGCGAACCGTTTCATACCCTTAGTATCCCAAGGAGGATATATTACCATGAAAAAAGGTATCATTACGATTGCCGCCATCCTGATGATGGCAATTTCTCTTGCGGCCCATGCCGAAGAATTGTCTTTGGAAACCTATATTTCCGGGTTCGACTACAAGGCCCGCAAAGAGATGAAGATCAACAGCGAATCTTTGGTCAGCGGGCTGGAACAAGGATTCATCCAGCTTGTCGACATCCGCTTCAAGGAGGAAACAGCTGCCTGGCGCATGGGGTTTGGCCGCCATATCCCGCTCAATGAACTGCCATCCCGCCTGGATGAGCTGGACAAAGACAAAATCATCGTGACCGCCTGCCCCCATAAAGACCGGGCCATTCTGGCCATGGCATATCTGAGAACCAAAGGATACCAATCCAAATACCTGGTGGACGGGCTTCTGGGTGTTGCTGAATTTCTGCGGGGAGACACCGCCAGAGAGGTTATGGAAATCCTTGGGGAAAACCAGGGCAGGTGATGGAAATGGCAACCGGTTTCACCTCCCTGGTGTTGGAAATGTTCAAAAAATGCGCCGGCCGTTCCGGATGCGAGGTGTGCCGGGAACACATGGAAGAGGACTGCCTGTTTTTTCCTGAAATGTACCGCCTGCACGACCTTTCACAAGAAACCGGCACCCCGCTGGCTGATATGGACCTGGCATCCCTGGTGGATCTGTGCACCCTGTGCGGGCTGTGCCCGTGCCAGGATATCCGGATGCTGGTGTTAAAAGCCAAAGCCGCCTGGGCGGAAGAGAACCTGCCCCCGCTGTCCACAAGGCTTTTGTCTGATGCCCGGCAGGCCGGCCGGTGGGGAACGGCATTTTCCACTGTATTAAATCCCCTGAACCGGCTGAAACCGGTCACAACAATGGTAAAAAAAACCCTGGATATCCATCCTGAAAGATCCTTGCCCGCCTTTCCAGAAGAAAGCTTTTTTGTGTGGGCAAAAAAAAGGGATTGACCACGCCTGTGAAAAACCCCAGCCGGGATGCCTTAAAAGTCGCCTATTTTGCCGGATGCAGTGCCGGGTATCTGTTTCCTGGGGTAGCCAAAGCAGCGGTGGGCCTGCTGGAACAAAACGGGATTCAGGTGTTTGTCCCTTCCCAGCACTGCTGCAGCATGCCCCTGATCATGGAAGGAAACCAACAGGCAGCTAAAAAACGGATCCAGGCCAACCTGGAAACCCTTGGTGCCTGTATGCAGGACGGATACGACATCGTCTGCTCCTGCCCCACCTGCGGATATTTTTTCAAAAAACTGCTGAAAGAAACCGCGTATTATTCAGAAGCGTTTCAACACCGGGCCGATGCCGGCAACAACAGGATGCAGGTACCGACAGGGTCCAGGGACAAAAAATTCACCTTCGTGCCCATGGGCATTTACAAAACCTTTTTAAAAGATGACGGATATTTTTCCAGCATTGATCCGCTGCAGCGCATTGATCTGTCCCTGAACGTCCAGGATCTGGGAGAATACCTGCTGGCCCATTACAAAACAGGACAGCTTTCCATATCTCTGAAGGAACCTGACCGGCCCCTGGCCTATTTTGCCCCCTGCCACCAGCGGGAACAAAACATCGGACATCCCTATGTGGAGATGATCCAGTCTTTGCCCGGCACAGACATCATCCCTATGGGCGGGGAGATGCTTTGCTGCGGCATGGGGGGTCATCTGGGGTTTAAAACCGGTTTTCATGACCATTCTCTTGCCATCGGCGGCCCTTTGTTTGACCGGCTGGCCGCCGCATCCAACCGGACCCTTATCACCGACTGCCTGTCCTGCCGCATGCAGCTTAAGCATGTGTTTTCCCGGCAGGTGTTTCATCCGCTTGAACTGCTGATTGCCGTCTGAATTTCAGGCATGGTCATCCAGATTTTCAGGAATCCGGGGGGTGTTTATGAATTTCAACGGTGATGTGATCAAAATGGCCCGCCTTTTTCACAAGATTGTGATAAAAGGACGGGCCTTTATCATCTGAGGAATTCAGGCTCAATATCAGGGACTGTTCGTTTTCTGAAATCTGCCAGATGTGAAGGTCTTCAATGGATGTGGTGTCGGATTCGATCAATTCCCGCAGCCGGGCGACCGTCTCTGATGTATCGGATTTGTCCAGGAGAACGCTGCTGGTCTGTTTCAAAAGACCGATAGCCCATCTTGTCACCACAATGGCGCCTAAGATCCCCACCAGGGGATCTGCCCAGGACAGTCCGAAAAATTTGGCTGCCAGCAGGGCAATGATGGCCAGAACACTGGTCAGGGCATCTGTAATCACATGGAGGTACGCGGCCTTGAGGTTGTGGTCCTCATGACTGTGATGATAGCAGATGGGCTCTGAATGATCATCGTGTGATCGAAGAGGGTCGTGATCGTGGCTGTGGTTCGAACCCCCGTGGCCCAGGATGATGGCGGAAACAATATTGACGACCAGGCCGATAACCGCCACGATAATGGCTTGGTTGAACAGGATATGAACCGGATTGATCAGCCTTTCAATGGATTCGAACGCCATGGCAGCCGCTGCAACCAAAAGGAGAATGGCATTGGTGTAGCCGCCCAGCACACCGACCTTTCCGGTACCGAAACAAAAGGATGGGTTGTCCATCTGTTTTCTGGCAAATATATATGCGGCAAGGGTGATAAACAGAGCCAGGGCATGGGTGCCCATGTGAATACCGTCGGACAGAAGGGCCATGGAGCCGCTGATAAGGCCGGCAATGATTTCCACTATCATGGTGATCAGGGTGATGATCACCACAATCAGGGTAACGGTCTCATTTTTCCGGGAATCGGGGATTAATTTGCGGGTACTGCAGTTATGTGTTCTCACAGTTCAATACTTTCAAGCAATCGTGTTTCTTGTGGATCAGCCGATCCAGGAGCGTGAACATCGCTCCATCAGACCGGAAAATCCCGGAGGGTTTCATGGGTGCCTTTGTGCATCTCATACCAGAATTCAAATGCGGCCCGGTGTTTGTCTTTGTCAAACAGATCCAGCCAGTGTTCCAGGTCCGGATCATGTATGTTATCCACTTGTTGTTTATTTTTCAAGAAGGTATGGACCATATCGATATTCCGTTCCGATTCCCAGAATACCGAGGCATTGCGGCTGGTGATGCGGCCGGCGGTCAATCCTATGGACGCGAGGAACCGGTCTTTCAACCCGTAGATTTTTTCAATGATGTCGGGCATCAGATCTTCGGCCCAAGCCCGGTGAAACCGGCATATGCCGAGATTGTCCAGCATCAGTTCCTGAAGCATGCGAAGCGCGTTTTCCCGACCCAGATCCCGGGGCGGCATAAAACGGCTGCCATAGTGCATATAGTATTTGCCCATGATAGCCATGGGGGCCAGCACCCCCGGGGTCCAGTACTGGTTGGGAACCATCCAGCCCTGGCGGGCAAATGCCGTATGAACAAACCGGTCCATGACGGGTGTGCCTTTTCCTTTTGCCAGACCCCGGGCCAGTTTTCTGGCCCCCTTTTCCAAAGGGATCTTTCCGTCCGGCCGGACCATTTCATCCAACAGACGCTTTCCAAGTTCTGCATTGTGCATGGAATCTTCAACCACATCAAAATCCTGGAAATGCCATTTCGGCTTCATGGCCGCACCGATATCGTCCGGGGCCAGCAATGCCTCATCCAGGCAGTCCATAAGCCAGGCCAGGATTCCGCCTGCGGCAATGGCATCAAATCCCAGCATATCGGCATGGCCGGCCAGCATTTCTGCGGCCCGCTGATCAAAGATGCCGCACAAGGGTCCTAGTGCCTGATAGGGTTCATAATCTTTTTTGTAGATTCCGTTCATTTTCTTGCACACGGCCGCACAGGGTTCACCGCAGGTTTTCTGCTGTTTTTTTTGGATCGTTTCTTCGTTGAACTGTTTCAGGTAATGGTCCCGGATAAATTTCTGGTGAAAGGCTTTTCGTTCATCTTCGCGCCAGTAAATCGTGCGGTAGTTGAATGCCAGGATATTGCCGGACATGGCAGCATAGTTCACCCCAAAGGTGCCGCCGGTTTCAACCCCGGGATCATACCGGTATTTGGTGGTGGCCTCGATATCCTTGGCTGCCATGCGCTGGTTGTATTTGTCTTCGAACCATTGATCCGCCACGGACCGTTCACGAAAATCCTCATCCACATGGGTGCCGCCGTAAATGATGCCGACAATGCCGTGCTCCTGGAAAAGCTTGGACCCGAACCCGCCCCGGCCGGCCCAGGTATCCACCGGGGTCAGTTTTTTCTTGCGCACCGGGGCCGAGGCAATGGCCCCGAAATCGGTGTACCGGGAGGCCGGCCCGGTGGCCAGTACCCTGGGATCGGTTTCATACCGGCCGGAAAACCGGATCATGGCCTCCTCCATCACCCCATAAACCCCACCCCGGCCCATTTTCCATATGGTACCGGGAGACACCGGCACCAGTTCCACCTCGATCTCTTCTCCGTGATTCCGGTTGAGATACAGCAGGGACGGCCGGTCGGCTTTGCCCAGAATCACCAGCTGATTGATCCCCAGGTTGTCGAACACCAGGGCGGCACCGCCCATGGATGATATATAGAACCCGTGCCAGCAGGGAGATATACCGCAGAAAATCATCCGGTTCGATCCCGGAAAAATGGAACCGGCCAGAAGACCGCCGCCGATGGTCAGGCTGTTGTGCTTGAAACTCATGTGGATGCCCAAATCCACGGGCCCGAAAAAATCCCCCACTGCATACCGTTTGAGCCTGTAAAACCCGGATGAAGCATCCAGCATCAGCACCTTTAAAAAAAACTGTTTCTCTGCCATTTTTCCTGCCTTTCTTGTGAATCGCATATCAGCCGTTTTATGCCGTGAAATAACAGCAAGTTCCAACCTCAGCCGTTGAACCAGGGCCGGGTCCGTTTACAGAACCCCACCAGCATCAGCATCACCGGCACCTCGATCAGCACGCCCACCACCGTGGCCAGGGCTGCGCCCGAGGACAGCCCGAAAAGCATGACCGATGTGGCAATGGCCACTTCAAAATGGTTGGAGGCCCCGATCATGGCGGCCGGGGCTGCATCTGCATAGTTGAATTTCATGAACACGGCCCCGGCATAACCGATCGCAAAAATCAGAAGGGTCTGGATGAACAAAGGAACCGCAATCCACAAAATGGTCAACGGATTGGCCGTGATGACATCTCCCTTGAAGCTGAACAAAAGTACCAGGGTCACCAGCAGGGCACTGATGGTCACCGGGGTCAGAACCCCTAAAAATTTTTCCTTGAACCATGCTTCACCTTTGGCTTTAATAATCCAGATTCTGGAAAAATAGCCTGCCACCAGGGGCAGCGCCACATAGATACCTACAGACAGCAGCAGGGCCTGCCAGGGGATGGGCAGTTTGCCCACACCCAGCAGAAATCCGCCCAAAACCCCGTACAGCACCAGCATGGTCAAGGAGTTGATGGCCACCATCACCAGGGTCAACCCGTCATTGCCCCGGGACAGATACCCCCACACCAGGACCATGGCCGTACAAGGCGCGATGCCCAAAAGGATGCATCCGGCCAGATAGCTTCGCCACAGCGGGATCTGGAGCATCTTCACCCCTTCATGCACCACCACCACCCCGTCCCCGTGGACAGCCCCCACGGGCAGGTCCAGGCCGAAGGGAATTTTCACCAGATCCATGGCATCCGGGCCGATAAATCCTTTAAATGCAATCCCCAGAAAAAACACGGAGATGGCATACATGGTAAAGGGCTTGATGCACCAGTTGATGAACAGGGTCCAGAACACGGGTTTGCCGCTTTTTCCCGCCCGGATGACCGAGGCGAAATCGATTTTCACCATGATGGGGTACATCATGAAAAACAGGCACACGGCAATGGGGATGGATACCACGGGGGCATTGTTTACGGTGATGGCCATGCCGTCCAGGGCTTTTGCCAGCCCGGGAGCGATTTTTCCCAACAAGATGCCGCCGATAATGCACAGCCCGACCCAGACGGTCAGGTACTGCTCAAACACATTCGTCATTCTCCGATCATTGTCAACAGGGGAACTCATGGTTGATTTTTTTCTCCTTTTCAGGGTTGTTCGATTTTTTTGGATTTATGACAACACATTGTCCGGCAGTTTTTCCACAAACCCCCGGATCTCATCTCTGACTTTCCGGTAGCAGTCCAGCTGCTCCTGCTCATCCCCGCCCCGCTTCCGGATCTCTTTTGCCAGGGCCGGAGGATCTTCAAATCCCCGGTGGACCTTTTTACCGGCAAAGGGAAAATACGGGCAGGATTCTTTGGCATTGTCACACACCGTGATCACCACATCCATTTGTTTGTCCTGAAATTCGCTGACATGTTTGGACCGATGGTGGGAAATATCCACCCCCGCCTCTTTCATCACGGCCATAGCCTTTGGGTCCACGCCATGGGTTTCCACGCCTGCGGAAAATACCTCGATCACGTCATTTTTAAGATATCGGGTCCACCCTTCAGCCATCTGGCTGCGACATGCATTTCCCGTGCACAGAAACAATATCTTCAGTTTTTTGTCATCCATGTGTCTTTTCCTTTTTTTTTGACCGGGCAGCAGGCCTCTCCCCGCTGAATTTTCCCCGCCTATTTCACACTGCCGATCCACAATCCCATCACGGTTAATGCCAGCCCGCCCAGATTGTTGACCAGGATGTTCATCACTGCCTGAAATCGCATGCCGGCCTGGCCGGCAGCAATGGTTTCCATGGAAAAAGCGGAAAAAGTGGTCAGCGCCCCTAAAAAACCGGTGATCAGCAGCAGGCGCATCTCCGGGGTCAGCAGGCGCACTCGGTCCGACAGGCCGAACAGCAATCCAATCAAAAAACATCCCGCCATATTGACAACCAGCGTGCCCCAGGGAAAGCGGGTGCCCCACAGGTTGATCGTCAGAAGGCTGATGCCGTAACGGCCTGCCGCGCCCAGGCTGCCGCCCAGCATTACCCAGATCAGTTTTTCCATTTTTTTACGGCCCTTTTCTTTTTGTTGCCGGTAAGACTTTTTAGCATTATCAATTCAGATGAAGTACCACGGAAACAGCGGTGAACAAGGCCCGGACCGGATCTCCCTGCTTCAGGCCGGAAATCCAGGAACCGGCCGAGGATATCACGGCACAGATCTGCAAAGAATCTGACACCGTGACAATACATTCGGTATTGATTTTCCCCCGGGTGATCCGGGTGACAATTCCTTTGAACCGGTTTTCCACACTGCATGCACAAGACACATCACCGCTTTGCAGCATTACCTGAGGCGCTTTGACCTCAGCAATCACCCATTTATCGGTAACCAGACCCAGTCGTTTGACACTGTCGTTGGTGATCACAGTGATAATGGAATGGCCGTCCAGAGTGATCATTTCAATCAGAGACTGAATATCTGCATTTACAATGTTTGTGACTTTGCAGAAAAAAGTGTTGCGGGCGCTGGTTCTGCGGCCGGATTCCTTTTCCATGAACCGCTTGGCAACCGCCTGAATATCAGTTTCCGAAAAGGTGACATACGATGACGTCAGGCTGGCGGACATGTGCCCTAAAATTTGTTGAACCACCGGTAGCGGCAGATTGCCCTGCATCAACTCGATTGCCCTGGCCCTGCGGATGGCCTCGGGTCCGCCCAGTTCCTTGTCAAAACCGCATGCAGCCGCCCGTTCATAAAATTTGCGACGTACAAACCCGGGATCCAGGTCAGTCAGCCGGCCTGCTTTTTCTTTGAATCCCGGTCCGTGGATCAATTCCTGAATCTCAGTGCCCAGGGCCTCGGAGAGATGAACCGTTCTGGGTTTCACACCGGTTTCAGGCCCGCTGGAGCCATAGGTCACCGCATGGTTTTGTACATCGATATCTGTAAAAGGGTTGACCGCCAGCACTTCCTTTAATTTTGCACCGGTATATCGGATCAAAAGAAAAGTGATCAAAATGCGGCAGCGGGAAAAGCGCACATCCGCGCGGGGCGAATCGGTTGCCCATTTTCGAAAACACTGTTCCAGCTGATTCAGCTGAGCCGTATCCAGGCATGGCCCGGTCCTGGCAATGGAGATGATCCGGCTGTGATCCTTTCCGCCGGACGGTGAAATATCCTGATTTTGTGTGGATTTCTTTTGATCCGCCATATCGGGTTTCCGTACGTTCAACAATGTTGCAGTCATTTATGGGATGATTCAATAAAATACTTGACGTCTCTTGTCAATGGTTGTTACTATCACGAATATAAAATATTACGTGACTATAAATTCGTATTTATATGAAAGATTTAAGTGTTGGGCCTATACTTGACTGCTGATATTTTTATCATTTGCTGTGGTCTCTCAGGCCATGATTGTTATTACCAAGGAAACCGTTATGTATTTTTCAACCGCAGGCATTGAAACAGCCATATGGGTACCGCCGCTGGTGGCATTTGTGGTGTCATTTTTCACCTCCATGGGCGGGATATCCGGTGCGTTTCTGCTCCTGCCGTTCCAGATGTCGGTTCTGGGCTACACCCATCCTTCGGTCAGTGCCACCAACCAGTTGTTCAACATTGTGGCCATTCCCAGCGGGGTCTACCGTTACTGGCGCGAAGGCCGGATGGTATGGCCCTTAACCTGGATCGTCGTTGCAGGCACCCTGCCCGGCGTATTCATCGGTGCAGTTGTACGGGTGACCTGGCTGCCGGACCCCGGGCTGTTCAAGCTGTTTGCCGCCGGTGTCCTGTTGTATATCGGGCTTAAAATGATGCGGGATCTGCGGAAGCAATCCGGCCGGAATGCCGGCAAAAACAACAGTGAAAAGCGGTTTCAAACCCTGATGAAAAACTGGCGTTCAGATGACGTCACTTCACGGCCCTCCACTGTGACCGGTTTCAACCTCCGCCGGCTGGGATTCACCTTTTATGGTGAATCCTATGAGGTATCTTTTCCGGGCATTTTTTCTCTCAGTTTCATTGTGGGCATTGTCGGGGGCATTTACGGCATCGGCGGCGGTTCCATCATCGCCCCTTTTTTTGTCACTTTTTTCGGACTGCCGGTATATATCGTGGCTGGCGCGGCCCTGATGGGGACCTTTGTCACCTCCATTGCCGGGGTTGCTTTTTACCAGGCCATTGCCCCGTTTTATCCTCACCTGTCCGTGGCTCCTGACTGGCTGCTGGGAATTTTATTCGGTATCGGCGGCATGGCGGGCATGTATTTAGGTGCCCGGTCCCAGAAATTTGTCCCGGCCAGGGCCATCAAATGGATGCTGACCGGGATCATGATACTGACGGCAGCCAAATATGTGTTTGAGTTTTTTAAATAATCCCTGATGGTTTTACCGCAGAAGGGAACGTTCCGAAAATCCGGAACTGTATGGACGGGAACAGTATTGAAAACCACCGGAAAATAACCTATGCTTCTGTCATGAATTTTCAGGTTCAGACAGATGTGGCGGTCCCATCCGGCCGGAAGGGGAAAGATTGAAACTGATCCTTCCCTTTTTCAGGCAGTACAAGGCCCAGATCCTTTTGGGTATGGTATGCATGATCATCGTGGACGGCACCCAGCTCATTGTGCCCCAGGTGATCCGGTCGGTGGTGGATACCCTGACTGAAGGCAGCCTGGACCGGGCCGTACTGATCCGTCAGTGTGTATTCATTCTGGGGCTGGGCGTGCTTATGGCGGTGCTGCGTTATGCCTGGCGCATCCTGCTCATGGGCAGTGCCAGAAACCTGGAAAAAGGGATCCGGGACCAGCTGTACACCCATATCATGTCATTGGACCCGGCTTTTTTCGACCGGGTGAATACCGGGGACATCATGGCCCATGCCACCTCGGACATCAACCATGTGCGCATGGCTTTCGGATTCGGAATTATTGTGCTGGTGGACACGGTGCTGCTGGGAGGCGCCATTCTGGCCATCATGATCTGGACCCAACCCAAACTCACAGCCATGGCCATGATCCCCATGCCGGCCCTGATTTTCTTCACACGATTCCTAGGTAAAAAAATGCATGACTTTCACACCACCGCCCAGGAATCATTTTCCGTTCTCACTGAAATGATCCGGGAAAGCTTTTTCGGTATCCGGATCATCAAGGTGTTCAATTTTGAATCGCTGGTAACAAACCGGGTGGGCCATGCTGCCACGGATTATTTCCGCAAAAACCTGAAACGGGCCGTGGCCACGTCCCTGTTGCGCCCTTTGCTGGGGTTTTTCTTTAACATCTCTTCATTGATCATTCTGTTTTACGGCGGAATACTGGTGATGCGCAACACATTGAGTCCCGGAGAACTGGTGGCGTTTCTCCAGTATCTGGGTTTGCTGGCCTGGCCGGTCATTGCCATCGGATGGATGACCAACCTGTTCCAGCGGGGGATGTCTTCTTTGGGCCGCATCAACGCCCTGCTCCAGTCCCGGCCCCGGATCACCTGTCCGGAAAACCCGGTGCCCATGCCCCGCCAGATCCGCCATTTCCGTTTCAACCATGCCGGGTTCTCCTATGACGGCCACACCCCCATATTGTCGGACATCTGTCTGGATATCCCGGGGGGCAGCCGGGTGGGTATCACCGGCCCGCCCGGGACCGGCAAAACCACCCTGGCGTATCTGATGATGCGGCTGTATGATCCCACCCAAGGCGATATCCGGGTGAACGGCATTCCCACCATGGACATGGATCCCAAAGCCCTGCAGTCCTGCATCGCATTCATGCCCCAGGAACCGTTTCTGTTTTCCGCCACCATCCGGGAAAACATGCTTATGGGGCGGGACATGACAGATACCGATCTGGAGAAAGTGATCCGAATCTGTGATCTTTCCGATACCATTAAAGCCATGCCCCGGGGATTGGAAGCCCTTGTGGGAGAACGGGGAGTAACTTTGTCCGGGGGCCAGAAACAGCGGCTGGTCCTGGCCAGGGCCCTGGTGGAGGACAAGCCGGTGCTGATTCTGGACGATCCGGTCAGCCAGCTGGACACCCAGACCGCCCAGCGGGTGATCGACGGTATCCACCGCCTGACAAAGGATCGCACCTGCATCCTTATCTCCCATCGTCTGTCCGCTCTGGCCGCTTGCGACACCATATATGTTCTGGAAAACGGCCGGATCTCTGCCGGCGGATCCCATGCCCATCTGCTTGAAACCAGCCGATACTACCGGCATGCATTTGATGTGCAGCAGTTTGAGGAGACCTGATGACGCGGGAAGAAAAGGAAATCCGTCTGGCCGATCTGGTTTTGGCCAAAGCGATGTGGCCCTATATCCGGCCCTATGCCTGGATGCTGGCAGTGTCCACCCTGCTGGTGTTTGCCGGTATTTTCTTTGAGCTGTCCATTCCGCTGCTCATCCAGAAAGGCCTGGACGGATTTATCCTCCAATCCGGCCAGAATTCAAAGGATGCCTTGTTTCTAGGTCTGCACATGGAAGACTTCCGGTCGTTCGGTCTTTTTTTCTGCCTGATGATCCTGGCCGCATTTGTCATCGATTTCGGTCAGACCCTGTTTCTGGAATACTCCGGCCAGAAAATTATTCTGAACCTGCGATGGGAACTGTTCTCCCACATGACCGGCCTGCCCGTGGCCTATTATGATAAAAACGCCTCCGGCCGGCTGGTGGCAAGGGTGGCAGGCGACATTGAGAACATGAACGAAATGTTCACCAGTGTGCTGGTGTTCATCTTCAAGGACCTGGTGCTCATGGCAGCCATTTTTGTGATGCTGGCACGGCTCAATGCCGGACTGGCCTTTTATCTGTTTGGGCTGGTGCCCGTGATCCTGGTGAGTGTCACCGGATTTTCCCGGCATGTGCGCAGCGCCTTTCGGACCATCCGACAGAAGATCGGGGAGATCAACCACAGTTTTTCCGAAGGCATTTCCGGCATCCGGGCCATCCAGACCACTGGCAGCGCAGCCACGTTTATCAAACGGTTCCGGGATCTCAATGCGACCCATTATGATGCCGCCATGCGCCAGATAAAAACCTTTGCCGTGTTCATGCCCTTTATCGGGTTATTGGGCATCGTCAGCACGGCGATCATCCTGTGGGCCGGCGGTCTCAAGGTCACGGCCCATGAAATGACCATCGGCGAACTGGTGGCATTTCTCACCTATATGAAACTGTTTTTCAGGCCGTTGCGGGAGCTGTCGGAAAAATTCAATCTGCTTCAGAATGCTTTGGCCTCGGCGGAACGGATCACCACAGTGCTGGAACAGAAAAAAGACCGGCAGCGCCTTACCCGAAAAAGAGTCCGGATGGATGCCATCCATCACCTGGCATTTGATCATGTTCATTTTTCTTATGACACGGAAACACCGGTGCTCAAAGATATCTGTTTTTCTCTTGAAAAAGGGAGTTCCATCGGAATCGTGGGTCAGACCGGGTCCGGAAAGACCTCCATCATCAACCTGGTCACAGGATTCTACCGGCCGGATGCCGGCCTTATCCGGATCAACGGTCAGCCCCAGGAATCCATCAACACCATGGATATCCGACGGAAAACCGCTCTGGTCATGCAGGACCCCATCCTTTTTTCCGGCACAGTCAAAGACAATATCTGCCCGCCGGAAAATCCCCTGGACGGCCTTGCCCTGAAAAAAGTGCTGGAACAGGCCAACTGCGGATTTTTATATGACAAGTTTGACGGACCGGACACCGTGCTCAGGGAGGGGGGACGTCCGCTGTCCGCCGGAGAAAAACAGCTGATATGCATTGCCCGGGCCTTTGCCTGCAACCCGGATCTGATCATTTTCGATGAGGCCACATCCTACATGGATTCCGGATCGGAGCAGGCGGTGCATGAGGCCATGAACCGGCTCATGAAAGGCCGGCTGTCCATCATCATCGCCCACCGCCTGTCCACCATCCGGCACTGTGACCGGATCCTGCTGCTCAGGGTTGGCCGGATCCGGGAACAAGGCAGCCACCCGGAGCTGGTAAGGGCCAAAGGTGAGTATTATCACCTGCTGGAAAAAGAAACCCTGTAAGGGGTGAAAGAACCGGATTCAGATCCAGCGAGGCCGGTTAACGGATTTCAACCAGTTTCTCTTTAGAGTGGCGCCGCCGGGGGGGCTGCTTGTCCGACCGGTATCCCAGGGCCACCAGCACCGCCACTTCGAACTTTTGGGTATCGATTTCCAGAATGCGCTCCACCCGGTCTTTTTCAAACCCCTCCATGGGGCAGGAATCAATGCCCATTGCCGCGGCAGCGGTCATGATATCGGCCAGGGCGATGTAACACTGCTTGCTGCACCAGGCATACAGATTCATTCGGGGCAGCACCTCTGTTTCCATATGATGCCGATATTTTTCAATATAAGCGGTGGTGGCATCTTCGGGCAACCCTCTGCGGCCAAAACTTTCAGCCACATACGGGTGGCCCGGGGCCACCTGATCCGGTCTGGCCAGAATCACGATCACATGGCTGCTGTCAGTTATCTGAGTCTGGTCCCAGCAGGCCGGGCGCAGTTTCTCCCGGATACCCGGTGATTGCAGCACCAGAAATTTCCAGGCCTCCATACCGAAAGAAGAGGGAGACAGCACCGCCGCCTCCAGAATCGTGTCCAGATCTTTGGTGGCAATCTTTCTGGCCGGGTCGAATTTCTTGCAGGCATGACGAAAATTCAAGGCATCGATGACGGCGTTCATGGCGGCATCTCCTTATTTATCCTTTGGCAAACAACGCCTTCACAATATGGGTGACCATGGCTGGATTTTCCTTGAGCCGGCGGGTGGAATACCCGAACCAGTGTTCCCCGAACGGCACATACACCCGCACCTTGTGGCCGGCATCCGCCAGGCTCTGCCGCTGTTTGGGGGTCACTCCGTACAGCATCTGAAATTCATACCGGTCTTTGGGGATATTGTATTTCTGGATCAGCTTCAATGCGCCCTCGATCAGGGGCTTGTCATGGGTGGCAATACCCGGATAGATGCCGCTCTGGAACATGAATTCCAGATCTTCCAGATAATGGGCATTGATCTCTTCGTATTTTTTGTATGCAATGGCGGGGGATTCCACATAAATCCCTTTGCACAGCCGAAAATTCAGGTCCGCCTCATCTGATTTCAGGTCCAGCATGGCTTCGATATCGGAGCGGGTCCGTTTCAGGTACGCCTGAAGCACCAATCCCACATTTTTTGGAAATTCCGCTTTGATCCGCCTGAAAATCTCAATGGTGTCGTCCACAGTGGGGGAGTTTTCCATGTCGATGCGGACAAAATTATCATATTCAGCCGCTGTGGCCACAATATCCCGCATGTAGTCAGAACAGGTCTGCTTGTCTAGAAGAAGACCGAACATGGTGGGTTTGATAGAATAATTTCCCTTGACGTCCGTGGCTTCCATCGTGTTGATCAGATCAATATACTGATCCCGGTTGTCTTTGGCCTGGTCCATGTTTTCAATGAACTCACCCAGAATATCCAGGGTGACCAGGGTATTGTTCCGGTTCAGCTCCCTGGACGCTTCGAAGGCCTGTTCCGTGGTTTTCCCGGCAATATACTCCTTTGAAAACTGCCAGATCAGCTTCTCAGGCATATGGGGAAGAATCTGACTGATAAGTTTATTTATCATGATAATCAAACTCCTTTTGAATGAATTTTCAGATACTTTCCCTCAATGGTTAAACCATTATAAAAAAACAGTCAAGGATTATTCCTTTTTTTACACCGGTTTGATCCAGAATACCATTTTTTTGGGTGATTCCTCTACCTCGTCCAAGTCTTTCCACAGAAACCGGGTGGTCAAATCAGGGCGCCGGGTATAACCGCGTCTGTTCCAGTAGCCATCCAGGGGCCGGTATCCCGAAGGTTTGGCCGGATGATCCGCCGGCCGCTCCACCGCACAAAAGCAGACCCGGTCGAACCGCCCCAGGGATCGGGCATATCCTTCGCGTTCCGCGAAAAACCGCGCGTAAATTCCGGTCCCGCGACAGGCTTTTTTCATGACTGATTCGCCAAAATAAAATATTTTGTCAATGTCCTGCCCCTGTGCCGCAAACGGGGCCTTGAATTCTTGGGCTGCATCCTTCATGGGCAGGCCGGTGGAGGCCCCCACCAGGTGTTCGTCTTTAAAAGCCCCCACCACCAGACTTTCAGAGCACGCAGCATAGGATTTCAGATATTCGGTTTCGTATTCCACACTGCCGTCATACAGATACGGGTATTCTTTGAACACTTCGATCCGCAGCCGGGCCAGCTCATCCAGAAACGGATGGATCTGATCCCCGGTCAAGTTCTTAACGATCAGTTTTGTCATCTTTATTTTTCCTTTCCTGTTATTCGGATCACGTCTCCAGGCCGGTCGGGTCCGGCAACGGACAGCGCGGTACCCGGCCGGTTCAGACAACGGCCCACCTCGGCCAGGGCCCGTTCAGGCCGGTTGTTTTCTTCGCTCAGATGGGCCAGGATCACATGGTGCAGCTGGTCATGGTAAAGGTCCGCCAGAAGGGTGCCGGCATCATTGTTGGACAGATGGCCGGTGCGCGATTGAATCCGCTGCTTCAGATGCCACGGATAAGATCCGTTGATGAGCATCTCCGGATCATGATTGGATTCCAGATAAAGAACTGAAGAACCGGACAGATGGGTCCGCACCAGGTTGGTCACCACCCCCAGATCCGTGGCGATGCCGATTTTACTCTGCTGCCAGGTCAAGGTCAGACCGGCCGGGTCCGAGGCGTCATGGGAGATGGAAAAGGGATTCAGGACCAGATCCCGGATGTCAAACCGGGTCCCGCATTCAAAATGAATCAGTTCAGGCACATGGCCCAGTCCGGGGCAGGCCTGATGGGTGGCGGAAGAGATATAAACCGGAATATTGAATCGCCGTCCCAGGACGCCGGCGCCTCTGACATGATCGATATGTTCATGGGTGATGACAATGGCGGACAGATCAGCAGGATCCTGTCCCACTGCCGTCATCCGCCGCTGAAGCTCCACACCGGACAAACCGGCATCCACCAGAATGGCGGTGTCCGGCGTGGAGACCAGCAATGCGTTTCCTTTGCTGCCCGAAGCCAGCGGACAGACGCAAAAAGAATTATTCTGTTTCATCCGCCTTGACAGCTTTGTAGCTGAGTTTGATTTTTCCGTCCCGGGTGATATCCAGGACCTTGACTTTGATCACATCCCCCTCTTTGACCACATCCGTGACCTTCTTGACCCGGTAGTCGGCCAGCTCGGAAATATGCACCAGGCCGTCGGTGCCGGATTTGATATTCACAAACGCCCCGAAATCGGTAATTTTCACGACCTTGCCTTCATAGATGGCCCCGATTTCCGGATCCAGCGCGATATCCGCCACCATGGCCAGAGCCCGCTCCGCATCCTCCTGATTTTCCCCGGCAATTTTCACCAGTCCGGAGTCATCCACTTCAATGGTGGTGTTGGTGTCCGCCTGGAGGGCCCGGATAATCTTGCCGCCCGGGCCGATAATATCCCTGATCTTGTCCGGATTGATGGTGATGCTCAAAATTTTGGGGGCATGGGGAGAAATATCTTCCCGGTACGTGTTAATGGTTTTCAACATCTCTCCCAGAATATGAAGCCGGCCTGCTTTGGCCTGAATCAGGGCTTTTTCCATGACATCTTTGGACAGCTCCTTGATCTTGATATCCATCTGCAGGGCCGTGATGCCGGCTTCAGGACCGGCCACCTTGAAATCCATATCCCCGAAATGATCTTCATCCCCCAGGATATCGGACAGAATCACGGTGTTGTCCCCGTCTTTGATCAATCCCATGGCAATACCGGAAACCGGTGCCTTGATGGGCACACCGCCATCCATGAGCGCCAGGCACCCGGCACAGATCGTGCCCATGGAGGAAGACCCGTTGGACTCCATGACCTCACCCACCAACCGGATGGTGTATTCAAAATCGGCCGGATCCGGCAGTATCCGCTCAATGGCACGGGTAGCCAGATTCCCATGACCGATATCCCGGCGGCTGGGACCGCCGGCCCGCTTCACCTCTCCCACGGAATAGGGAGGAAAATTGTAATGCAGCATAAACGCCCGGGTCTCGTTGCCGGCCAGGGTTTCCACCCGCTGCTCATCCGGGCCGGATCCCAGGGTCATGACTCCGAGGACCTGGGTTTCTCCCCGTGTAAACAGCGCACTGCCGTGGGGTCTTCGCAGCATTCCCACTTCACAGGTGATGTTACGAATTTCATCAAAGGCCCGGCCGTCAATGCGGTGATTTTGTGTCAAGGTGATCTCACGGCTGACTTCCTTGACCGCCTTGCTGAAATTTTCCTTGATTTCCTTACCCTGGTCCGGATACTCCTGGGTAAAATGTTCCACCACCTCATCCTTGTAAAGGCTTAACGCATTCTGACGTTCTATTTTGGTCTTGATCTGGACGCGTTCGCGGATGCCGTCTTTTGCAAAATCAACGACCTTGGCAGCCAGTTCCGGGTCCCGTTCTGCGGGAACAAACACTTTCTTTTCCTTGCCCAGGGTGTTTTTTAATTCCACCTGCATGTCAATGATGGGCTGCATGGCATCATGACCGAAATAAATGGCATCCAGCATGTCTTTTTCCGACACGATATTGGCGCCGGCTTCCACCATGACCACACCGGTTTTAGAGCCTGCCACCGTCAAATCGATGTCACTTTCCATCATCTGTTCCAGGGTGGGGTTGGCAACGAACTCACCGTTGATACGACCCACCTTGATACCGGCAATAGGGCCGTCAAACGGGATATCTGAAATTTCCAGGGCCGCAGATGCCCCCACCAGGGCCAGAATGCCCGGATCACACATTTTATCGGTTGACAGCACAGTGGCGATGACCTGGGTTTCAAAATTATATCCTTGTGTAAACAACGGACGGATGGGCCGGTCGATCTGTCTGGCCCGCAATGTTTCATCTTCAGAGGGCCGGCCGATCTCCCGCCGGAAATAGTTGCCCGGAATCCGGCCGGCCGCATAAATTCGTTCCTGATACTCCACGGTCAGGGGCAGAAAACTCACATCCTCTTTGGGATTTTTTGCCGACACTGCCGTCACCAGTACCACGGTTTCGCCCAGCTGCACCACCACCGCACCGGATGCCTGTTTGGCCATTTTGCCGGTGCTGATGGAAAATTCCCTGCCGCCGACTGTCGCTGTTAATGTTTTCTCCATGATTTCTCCTTTTAAATTAGGTAAAAAAGGCGGAAATCCATTGAAACGCACTCAAAACAATAAACCCGCATGTGTATCATCCAACAAATTGCTGGATGGCACAGATGCGAACTTATTTATTCGTGTTTTCAAGAATTGCCGCCCGGTAAACTGCAAAAAACCGGTTTTTGACCTGAACACAGCCAAAAACCGGTTTATCGTCATATTATCTTCTGAGCCCCAGCCTATCGATCAAAGATCGATACCGGTTGATGTCTTTTTTCTTGACATAATCCAGCAGGTTTCGGCGCCGTCCGACCAGAATCAACAATCCCCGGCGGGAATGATGATCTTTTTTATGCACTTTCAAATGTTCGGTCAGGTAGCTGATGCGGTGAGTCAGAATGGCCACCTGCACCTCGGGTGACCCGGTATCTGACTCATGGATCTTGAACTGCTCAATCATTTCTTCTTTGTTTTCTGCTAATAAAACCACGGTGTGACTCCTTTATCTGGAATAAATAAATTCCGGCATTCATTTGGCCGGCTTTGCGCCGTTACCAGGGGCATCCAATATTCCATTCAGACGATCCTGATGTTTCTGCCAAACGGCCGATACTGAAAATTGCCCCGCATTTTTTCATTACAAGGGGGCAGATCTTTCTACCATTTACCGGTTGAAAACGCAACAATAATTATATTCCGGCCGGTCTGGATCCGGTTCTATCACGGCAATGAGCCGACCTGTCGAATCCAGGACCCGGACCGGGGTCTGTGCGGGCACCGGTTCTGTCTGAAATGAACGCACCTCATGGTCAGACAGTTTCATCCCATGTCCGATTTTTTGGGTCATGGCATCGTCCACCTGCATCCGGGGCAGAAAAGACAGACAGTCTGTCATGGGAATCACTGATCTGTCCAAAGGCAGCCTGGGCAATGCTTCCAATTCATGGGCCTGATCCAGTGTAAAATGGCTGACACCGGTCCGGCACAATTTTGACAAATGTGCGCCGCACCCCAGCTGTTCTCCCATATCATGGGCCAGACTCCGGATATAGGTTCCGCCGGAGCAATGGATATCCAGTTCAAATTCCGGCAGGTTCACGGCAATCATCCGGATGGAAAAAATCTCAATGGGCCGGGCGGGTTTCTGGATCATTTTCCCCTGACGGGCCAGTTTATACAAAGGCTGACCCTGGTGTTTCAGCGCTGAAAAGCTGGGTGCGATCTGCCGTTGTTTTCCTTTGAATCCTGCCACGATGTGTTGTACCTGTTCCGGTTCAATGGCGCCAAGACATCGAGGGTCTGCTTGATGGACAATCTGACCGGTCCGGTCATAGGTGTCGGTTTCAATTCCCAAACACACTGTGGCCCGGTACTGCTTGGCGCCCCCCAGAAAAAACCGGCTCAGCCGGGTGGCCTGCCCTAAAGCGATCGGCAAAAGACCTGTGGCAAAGGGATCCAGCGTTCCAGTGTGTCCGGCTTTTTTTACTTGAAATATCTTTTTGACCTGACTGACGACCCGGGCGGAAGAGATCCCTTCCGGCTTGTTGATCAGCACCATACCGTTTTTCATCAATACCGCCGCTTTTTCAAAACAAAGATGCTTATTCAGATTCCCCGCTGCCGGGGTCCGAATCTTTGGGGATATCTTTGACCACTGAATCGATCAGGGCATCCATTCTGGCAGCTTTGTCAAATGAATCATCGTGAAAAAACCGCAGTTCCGGCATATATTTAAGTCCCAGCTGGGGAGCAATGTGCTTTTTGATAAATCCTTTGGAGTTTTTAAAGCCCGCCAAAGTGGCTGCGATCCGGTCCTCATCTCCGAAAACCGTCACATAGATACTGGCCAGCCTCAGGTCCGGGGTCAGTTTGACCCGGGACACCGTGGCCATCTCTATTCTGGGATCACTGATTTTTTTGGTCAGAAGCTCGGTTATGGCCTGCTGGATCTTTATGCTGATCCGTTCAGCCCGGGTATATGGTTTCATCAGTTCTCTTTCTGGGGCATATATTTTCTTTCTTCCACTTCATAACACTCGATGATATCGCCCGCCTTGATATCATTGTATTTGGCCAGACCGATGCCGCATTCATACCCCTGTTCCACTTCCTTGACATCATCCTTGAATCGGCGCAGAGAGGACAGCTGGGTATCACACTTGATCACACCTTCTCTGAGCAGCCTTACCTTCTTGCCCCGGATCACCTTGCCTTCGGCAATGTGGCATCCGGCAATGGTGCCGATTTTAGGCACCACAAAAGTGTCCCGCACCTCGGCACGCCCAATGATAATTTCATGAAAAGTGGAGGGCATCATGCCGTCCAGAGCCGCCTTGATATCATTGATCACATCATAGATGATATCATAGAACCGCATGTCCACATTTTCGTCCTTGGCCATTTTCCGGATCTGGGGTGTGGGTCTGACATTGAATCCGATGATAATGGCATCCGACACACTGGCCAGGCCCACATCCGATTCATTGATGGTACCGACTCCGGAATGGATAATCTTGATATCCACTTCCTCTTTGGCCAGATCCTTGAGGGAATCGTTCAATGCTTCGATGGACCCCTGGACATCCGCTTTGACGATCAGCTTCAACTCTTTGATTTCCTCGGAACCTAAGTTCTCGAACATTTTCTCCAGGTTGGCCCGGCTCTTTTTGGCCAGTTCTTTGGCCCGCTGTTTCTGCATACGGTGATTGGCGATCTGTTTGGCATCCTTGTCTGTCGCCACAGCCACAAACTCGTCTCCGGCATCCGGGACCCCGGTCAATCCTACGATTTCCGCCGGTGTGGAGGGACCGGCTTCCTCAATCCGGTTGCCCAGATCATCGATCATGGCCCGGATTTTGCCGGAGTGGAGCCCGCACACGATGGCATCTCCATCCCGCAGGGTCCCCTGCTTCACCAGCACCGTGGCCACGGCCCCCCGGCCGGTATCCAGCCGGGATTCCACCACATAACCGCTGGCATTCCGGTCCGGATTGGCCTTGAGTTCCAGCACTTCGGACTGGAGCAGTACCATTTCCAGCAGATCATCGATCCCTTCACCGGTTTTGGCGGACACTCTGACAAAAATCACGTCTCCGCCCCATTCTTCCGCCAAAAGGTCCAGTTCAGCCAGTTCCCGCAAGATACGATCCGGGTCCGCCCCGGGTTTATCCATTTTGTTCACGGCCACCACCACCGGCACACCGGCAGCTTTGGAATGGTTGATGGCCTCAATGGTCTGGGGCATGACTCCGTCATCCGCCGCCACCACCAGAATCACAATATCCGTGACCTTGGCCCCTCTGGATCGCATGGCGGTAAAAGCGGCATGGCCCGGGGTGTCCAGAAACGTGATCCGCCCGCCTTTGGGGGTATCCACGTTATACGCTCCGATGTGCTGGGTGATTCCGCCGGCCTCTCCGCTGGTAATTTTGGATTTTCGGATGACATCCAGCAATGATGTTTTCCCATGGTCCACATGTCCCATGATGGTGACCACGGGAGGGGTCTTGATCATGCGGCCCTTATCCTGATTATCGGTTTCGACCTGAAGCAGAACATCTTCTTCAAAACTGGCTTTTTCCACTTCAAAGTCAAATTCCGCCGCCACCAGGGTTGCTGTTTCAAAATCAATGGTCTGGTTGACCGTGGCCATCACACCCATGGTCATGAGTTTGGCAATCATCTCATTGGCCTTGATTCCCATCCGTTTGGCCAGTTCTGCCAGCTCAATGGCCTCGTCAATCTTGATCCGCCGCTTGATCGCCTTGGGGGTTGTGATCTGGGTTTTCTGGAACCCCCCTTTTTTGGCCCGGTTGTCTTTTTTGCCCCGTTTCTTTTTACCGCGGCCCCGGTAGAGTTCTTCTCCTTCCACCACTGATTTCTTTTTGCGTTTTTTGCGTTTCCCGTCAAACGAATCGCCTGGACCCTCATCCTTGCGACGATCTTTTTTTCTGAATCCCGGATCCGGTTCGCCTGGAATAAACGGCGCACCTGTATCCGGACCGGTTGCAACCGCACCGGATCGATTCGATGCAGCCGGTCGGGCAGTTCGCTCTGAACTCATGTCTTTTTTCTCTTCTTCCGCCCTTGTTTTCCGAATATTTTCCAAAACCACCGGATCCGCTTTTTTCACAATTTTGGCCGGAGTGGATTTCTTTTTTTTCTTTTTCTTTTTGGATGCTTTTGCCTCTTCAGTCTCCGGTGTTGCCGGCGCTTCCCGGGAAACATCTGATTTTTGAGGTTTCTTTTCTGTTGTTTCCGCTTCCTTATCTGTCACAACAGTCGAAGGCTTTTCCTGGACAGTCGAAGGCACCTCTTGGGCGGTATCGTCTTTCAAACTTTTTTCTTTTGCCGGTGGTGATTTTTTTTCCGACGCTTTTTGATCATCCGATACTGCAGATGCGGGTGTCGGCTCCGAAACAGCTGCTGATTTTTGTTTTGTTTTTGTGTCCACAGGTTCTGAGGCAGGTGTCGGCTTGACCGGTTCCGGCTCCGGGGGAAGAGTCTTTTTTACCGGTTTAATAATTCTGGCAGGCTCGGATTTTTTCTTTTTTGTCAAAGAGGTTTTTGGAGGCGTTGACACTTCAGAGGATTTCGGAACAGCGGCAGATGTTTTTTCAGCAGGTTTCTGTTCAGCCGCCACCGGTGGGGCGTCCGGTGTATCAATGGCTGTTTCCCGCCCGTCTGTGGTATCTTCGGTTTTCTGTACCTCCATTTCCGATACTGCAGAATCCTCCGGTTTTTCCCGGGATTCCATATACGGATCACGCCCGGCTTTCTTTTTACGCCGACGTATTACCGAAGGCCGGACCTTGAGGTCTTCTTTTTGTCTGGACTTGCCGAACAAACTGGCTTTGATCTGTTTGATTGCACTGTCCTCCAAAGAACTCATATGGCTCTTTGCATCAATATCGAGCTCTTTGAGTTTATTGAGCAGTGCCTTGTTTGTCATGTTCAGATCTTTTGCCAATTCGTATACTCTGAGTTTCGCCATACCTTGCCCCCAAGTAATCCTCTTTTAATGTTCTTTGCCCTAGCCTGCGTTTTTGCTGGTTTGTGTATGCGATTTACGGTTTAGCCTCGTTCTCATCCATGACATCGGAGTCGGTTTCATCTGCCGTATCATCGGCTTCGGGTTGTTCCACTGCTTCGGGTTGTTCCTCTGCTTCGGGTTGTTCCTCTTTTTCAGAAAGATGTGGGGAAATTTCCGCAGCCGCCTGTTCTTCCATCAATCGCTTTTTTGCCTGTGCAATGGTCGCGTCGGCTTCCTCCTCGGAAACTCCCATCACGGACGCCAGTTCTTCCGGTGACGTTTCCACGATATCCATCAAAGAGGCGTATCCGGACTTGAATAAAATTTCCGCCATGGGCAGACCGACATTTTCCAGTTTCATGAGACTGTCATACCCGAGTTTGACTTCCCGGCTGTATTCTTCTTCAGACGTCACTTCCAGATGCCACCCGGTAATTTCACAGGCCAAAGACACATTCTGGCCTCCCTTGCCGATGGCAATCGACAGATATTCATCATTGACAATCACTTCCATGGACCGGTTGTCCTCATCGATAATCACACGGGAGATTTCAGCAGGAGACAGGGCATTGCAGACAAAACGGGCCACATCCGGACTCCATTGAACAATATCGATTTTTTCTCCCCGAAGCTCCTGAACAATATTCTGGACCCGGTTTCCTTTCATTCCCACACAGGCCCCCACGGGATCCACATCGGAATCCGTGGATGACACGGCAATTTTCGCCCGGACACCCGGTACCCGGGCCGCTCCCTGAAGTGTCACAATACCCTCGGCCACTTCCGGGACTTCGGTTTTAAACAGTTCCATCAAAAACTCCGGATGAGTCCGGGACAAAAGGATCTGAGCCCCTTTGGACTCTTCCAGAACATCCAGCACATACGCACGGATCCGGTCTCCCCGTTTGTAATTTTCCCTGGGCATCTGCTCTCTGGGCCGCAGCACCGCTTCCGCCTGCCCCAGATTGACAATGATGCTGCCCCGGTCAAACCGCTGGACGATCCCGTTGATGATTTTACCTTTTTTATGAATAAAATTTTCATACACGGCATTGCGTTCAGCTTCCCGCATTTTCTGAATAATCACCTGTTTGGCGGACTGGGCCGCGATGCGGCCGAACTCTTCCGTGTCAATCCGGATCCCTAAACTGTCTCCGATCTCGCACTCGGGATCAAACTCATACCCTTGTTCCAGAGTCAGTTCATTGTCCGGAAATTCCACTTCTTCCACCACTTCCTTAAAATGGAACACTTCGACCTCACCGGTTTTGCCATCATAGTGCACCTCGATGTCCGCACGTGGACCCAGTTTTTTTCTGGCTGCGGAAACAATGGCTTCTTTGAGGGTATTTATCAATACCTCGGGGTCAATGCCTTTTTCACGGCTGACCTGATCGATCACTCTTTTAATATCTGTGATAAGCATGGTTAAGCGTTCTCCATTTTACCGGCCTGCAAGGTTTGCCTTGTAAATCTGCAGATCCGGGATTTCTACCCGTTCACCATCCACCTCGATCACGACTGCATCTTCTTGTATCTGTTCAAGTGTGCCGGTAAATCTTTTTTTCCCCTGGATGGATGCCCTGGTTTCTATTTTAATCTGACTGCCCTTGAACCGGTGAAAATCCTGTTTTTTCTTCAATGGCCGGTGGGGTCCGGGCGATGATACTTCCAGACGGTAACCGCCCATGTCCGGGAGATGCACATCCAGCAGATCCCCCAGTTGGCGGCTGATAGCCGCACAATCTCCCAGAGTGATACCACCGGGCTTATCCGCATAGATCCGAATGATGGTCTGACGATTCCAGGTAACCGTCTCCACATGAACCAGTTCAAACCCTTCCCCTTGACACAAGTCCTCCGCCACCTGTGTAATCAGGTTCACATGCTGTTTACTTTTATGACTCAAATCCATTCTCTAATCTGCACCCGAACCCCTTTGTTTAAAATACAAAAACGGGCAGATGCCCGTTCCTGTTCAATATTCAACTAAATCTTCGCCCTTCCCGACTCGGCTTGGATCATACCCGTTTCATTTCCATCACTGGAACTTTTCTGCCGGCCAACACCTTTACTGCAAGGTGGAGCGGGCAACGAGACTCGAACTCGCGACATCAAGCTTGGGAAGCTTGCACTCTACCACCTGAGTTATACCCGCATCACCGGCAATGTATAACAATACCCGTTTCTTTTGTCAATACCCCGTGTGTTATTCCGGCAGGTCCGCATGAAACGCTTTTACCAGACGGCTGGAAATGGCAGCATGAAGCTTGCGTATATGCTTCTCCATCAAGGTTTTATTTTCAGAGCGATACACGATTCGAAAGGACAAGGACTTTTTTCCTTCGGCCAGAGGGCTGCCTTCAAACAGGTCGAACAAATACATGTCTTCCACCAGAAATTCTTTTTCTGCAATGGTTTTCATTTGGCCCATAACATCCCCCACAGGAATCTGCCGCTCCACGATCAGTGTCACATCCTGGGAGATGGAAGGATATCGCGGCAGAGGTTTGGCCTGTATTTGGTCCGGCATATGGGCCATCACCGCCGACAGATCCAGTTCAAACACATAGGCATCCTGTTTAAGTCCGAGACTTCTCAACACCGGGTGGCTCAGTTTTCCCAGAACACCGATATCCCCCTGTTTGTGGATCTTTGCACCGTAACCGGGTTCAAAATAGGGACAGGCAGCTTCATCGATCCGTGTGAAAATCACCTCTTTAATCCCCAGTCCTTCCAGAAGATCTTCAATGGCCCCTTTGAGGTCAAAAAAATCCACGGGCTGTTTTTTGGCGTACCAGGTTTGCCGGGTCCGGTTACCCGTGATCAGTCCGGCCAGCATTTCCACTTCGTCGGGCAATGCATTGGCATCTGTATTGAAAAAGGTTTTGCCGATTTCAAACAGCCGCAGGGTATCTGTCTGCTGGGATGTATTTTTCCGCATATTTTCCAGCAGGCCCGGTAAAAGAGACGTCCTGAGCACGGACATCTGATCGGAAAGCGGGTTCAGAATCTGCACCACATTTCGGCGGGTATCGTTTTCCGACAACCGCAGCCGGTCACAGAAATCTTTGGCAATAAAATTGTAATTAATGGCTTCAGAAAACGACAGGCCGTTGAGTATATTGCGGACAGTCCGGCGTGTCAGGATCACCGGATTTACGGGACGGCCCTTGGCCGGCACCGGCGGATATGTGGTGTCGATCCGGTTATATCCCCATAACCGTGCCACTTCTTCAGACAGGTCTTCCGGCCGGGTGACATCCACACGAAAGGTGGGAACAGAAACCATCAGACAGCCTTTTCCGGCCGGCTGCACCTTGAATGCCACTGATTCCAGAATCCGGGAAATCTCCTGGACGGACAGATCGGTTCCCAGACGAATGTTCATGGCAACCGGGTCCAGTTCAATACAGACCGGCACCACCGGTTCCGGACAGGCATCAATCATGTCCTTTGCCATGGCCGCATCCCCCAGATCTGCCATCAGGGCCATGGCCCGCTGCAACGCATACACCGTGCCGTCGGGATCCACGCCCCGTTCAAACCGATGGGACGCATCCGTGGCAATCCCGGTCCGTTTGGCGGTCCTTCGGATGGAAACCGGGTTGAAGCAAGCGCTTTCGATCAAAACCCGGGTGGTGGTTGGAGCGATTTCCGAGTTCTCGCCGCCCATGACTCCGGCCAGGGCCACCGGTCGCTTGCCGTCACAGATCATGAGCATATCTGGATCCAGACGGTGTGTTTTGCTGTCCAGGGTGGTAAATTCCTTTTCATCTCCGGCTTTTTGAACCACGATACGCCCGTCGGCCAGATTGTCGTAGTCAAAGGCGTGCAGGGGCTGCCCGGTTTCCAGCATCACGAAATTGGTCACATCCACCACATTGTTGATGGGCGTCAGTCCCACGGATTCCAGCCGGCGCCGCAGCCAGAAAGGAGACGGTCCCACGGTCACATCAAACAAAAGACCGGCACAATATCGGGGACACAGGTCCGGATCCTTGATATCCACCCGGGCATGATCATGAATGGATGTACCGGTTAAGCGCTGCGGTGCCGGGGTCACATCCGGCTTGACAAGCTTCTGGTTCGGCTGGACAAAAGCCCCCGCTTCTCTGGCCACCCCCATCACGCTCAGGCAGTCGGGACGGTTGGGCGTCAAATCGATTTCAAAAACGGTATCGGCAAAATCCAATGCCTGATTCAACGGTGTTCCCGGAACATACTCTCCGGACAGATCCATGATGCCTGCGGCGTCCGTATCTAAACGAAGTTCGGCGCCCGAACAGAGCATCCCTTCCGACACCTGGCCCCGAAGCTTGCTTTTTTTAATTTTCACATCTCCGGGGAGGATGACCCCCGGCAACGCACAGGCCGAATACATACCCGGCCTAACATTGGGCGCACCGCAGACAATATGGGCCGGGGTACTGTTTCCGGTATCCACCACACAGCAGCTCAATTTATCCGCGTCCGGATGTTTTTTGACCTCCAGTACTTTGGCAACCACAATATCCTGAAGATACGCATACAGATTTTCAATCGCATCCACTTCAAGGCCGGCCATGGTCAGTTTCGAAGCGATCTCTTCGGGTTCAAGATCCAAAGCGATATATTCTTTTATCCAGCTCAGCGTGACTTTCATAATTAAAACTGCCCTAAAAAACGCATATCATTCTCGAAATATTTTCGGATATCATCAATGCCGTATTTGAGCATGGCCATCCGCTCGATACCCACACCGAATGCAAACCCGGTATATTTTTGGGTATCATACCCCACATTTTCAAACACGGCCGGATGAACCATACCGGATCCCAGAACTTCCAGCCAACCGGTTTTCGAACACACCCGGCATCCTTTTCCCTTGCAAATCACACACTGGATATCCACTTCCGCACTGGGCTCGGTAAACGGAAAATAACTGGGTCGGAACCGCAACGCGGTCTGACGGTCGAAAAACTGATGGACAAACGTGGTCAACACCCCTTTTAAATCACCAAACGATATCTGCTCATCCACCATCAGGCCTTCGATCTGGTGAAACATGGGGGTGTGGGTCAGATCAGAGTCACAACGAAACACTTTACCGGCGGATATGATCCGGACCGGGGGCTGTGTTTTTTCCATGGTCCGGGGCTGAGACGGAGAAGTATGGGTCCGCAACACGATATTGTCCGACACATAAAAGGTGTCCTGCATGTCTCTGGCCGGATGATACTTTGGAATATTCAATGCTTCGAAATTATAATAATCGGTTTCCACTTCAGGGCCTTCTGCGATGTCGAATCCCAGACGCATGAAGATATCGGATATCTCATCCAGCACCCGGGTGATGGGATGAAGGGCTCCATACCCTCGCCTTCGACCCGGCAGGGTCACATCAATGCCTGAACTTTTACCTGTTTTGGCTGTCTGAATCCGGGATCGGGCCTGGTGGATCGATTTTTCCAGTTTCATTTTAAGCAGATTGGCATTTTTCCCGGCATCCGGGCGCTGATCTTCGGGAAGAGAAGAGATCCCCCGCAAAAAAGCGGTTAAAATCCCCTTTCGCCCCAGGTACCGAACAGAAACCATTTCCAGATCTTCTAAAGTGTCTGCGGACTGAACCTCTTCAAGTGCCTGATTTTCTATGTTGTGGATCTGATTTTGCAAAACATCCCCCTTGATGGGCCTGTTCAGTTCAGCCGGGCAGATGCCTGGGAAGCCAGCTGGGAAAATCCGGCCGGATCTGAAACAGCCAGGTCGGCCAGTACTTTCCGATCCAGTTCACACCCTGCCAGCTTCAGGCCATGAATGAACTGGGAATAGGACAGGTCATTCATTCTGGCACCCGCATTGATTCGAACGACCCACAGTTTCCTGAAATCCCGCTTTTTTGCCCGCCGGTCCCGGTATGCATACATCAATGCCTTATCAACCGAATCCGCCGCAGTTCTGAACAATTTGCTTCTGCCGCCCCGGAACCCTTTGGCCAGTTTCAGCACCTTATTTCTGCGGCGCCGTGCTTTAAACCCTCTTTTCACTCTCATGGTATCAAAACTCCTTAAAAATTCAAAAATTCAGTACGGCTTGCGCCACGTGCCGCCATATTCACAGGGCACCGACGATTTTTATTATTCTCACCCATTGGGCAGCATCCGCCGGACTTCTTTCATGTCAGATCCGGCAACCATCTGATCTAAACGAAGCGATCGTTTCCGTTTGGTGGTCTTTTTGGTCAAAATATGGCTGGCATGGGATTTTCTGAACTTGTACTTCCCGGATCCAGTCTTTTTGAACCGTTTGGCTGCTGCTCGGGTGGTTTTAATTTTGGGCATTTTACATCTCCTTGTCCTAAAAAAGGCTTGGCTGTTACAAATTACAAAAAAAAGAGACAAAGATGCATACGCCAAAACGCAGTACACACCCTCATCCATTTCACTATGGATTGATGATCTTTTACAGAATGTCTGATTGAACAGGTATCCGGCCTATTTCGGGGCAAGCAGCATGGTAATCACCCGGCCCTCAAATCGAGGAAACTGTTCAACCACAGCAAATTCCGAGGTCAGATTCACCACTTTTTCCAACACGGCATTGGCCTGTTCTTTGAGCACCACCTCACGCCCCCGGAATACCAGTGTAATCTTGACCTTATCATTGTTGCTGATAAACTTTTCAATGTGCCGGGCTTTGGTCGCCAGATCATGGTCGTCGGTTTTCGGTCGGACCTTTATTTCCTTGATCTGTGTGGTTTTCTGCTTTTTTTTGGCTTCCTGTTTCTTTTTGGTCTGCTCGTATTTGAATTTTCCATGATCCATGATCTTGCAGACCGGTGGTTTTGCATCCGGAGACACCTCCACCAGATCCAGGGCCTGATCTTCAGCAATCCTTAAAGCTTCCGCCAGGGGCAGAATACCTATCTGTTCCCCGTCGGCGCCGATCACACGCACCTCTTCAGCTCTGATTCCCTTGTTCACATTCGATTGATCCTGTCGTCCTTGCTTAGATATTTTTCACCTCCTGATAAAAATCCAATCCATTATTATCGTGCATGTATGTATATTTTTTGATATCAAACAAGCATAACCTTGCCATTATAAAGATCAAGTTGACAAAATGCAATATTTATTTGCCCGACCCGTGCTGTTTCTGATCCCGCACATATTGCTCAAGCAGGCTGTTTTTCCAGTATTGATTCCCTTTTTTATTGAAAAAATTATAAAAAAGATCAAGACTTTTTCTGCGGCAGACCCCTGTTTTTACCTGCACCCGGCAATTTTTATAAAGCAGGGGCAACGATGCCAGGTCACATAGCGTCCCCCCGCCCATCGGGTCTTCAAACGCATAAACGATTCGGGGTATCCCGGTCAGTATAATCGCTCCAAAGCACATCAGACACGGTTCCAGCGTGCAATACAACGTACATTTTTCCGGCATCACCGGATAAGGGCATGATTCCAACTGTCTCAGCGCACGGATTTCCGCATGATCCACCTCGCTGATGATGGCGCGTCGACCCGGCTCCGGGATGGTTCCATTCCGGGCTCCCCGGCTGATGATCCGATTTTCCTGAACGATCACACACCCAACGGGAAACTCCCCCTGCTCAAGGGCTGCCGCTGCCTGGGCCAGGGCAGACAACATAAAGACGTCATCGCTGTCGGCATTTTTATGGCTGTGCGTTGAATCCATTATTATTTCTTCTGGTTCCCTTTTTCCCGCATTTCTTGCTTTTTTTTTAAAATGTAGTATTTTATACTATCTTGAAAAAACTGCAATAAGGATTTATGGAAGCGTTATCAAAAAAATTAGCTGAAGCCCCACCGAACCTGAGCATCAGAGAAAGTTTTCAAAAGCGGGAGCAGGATTTTCTGTCCCCCTATGGCACTTTGAGCCGGCACGTCACCCGACGGCTTTCAGAAACATCCGTCTGTAATATACGGACCCCGTTTCAACTGGATCGGGACCGGATCGTTTATTCCAATTCTTTCCGACGGCTCAAGTATAAAACGCAAGTCTTTCTTTCACCGTTGGGAGATCATTACCGGACCCGGCTGACCCACACCCTTGAGGTGTCGGAAATTGCCAGAAATATCGCCCGGGCCATGCGCATGAATGAAGACCTGGCAGAAGCCGTGGCACTGGGCCACGACTTGGGTCATACCCCGTTCGGACATGCCGGAGAAATTGCACTCACTGAAGTCCATTCCCCGCATTTCACCCATTCCAACCAAAGCCTCAGGGTCGTGGACACCCTCGAAAACAAAGGCCGGGGACTGAACCTGACCCGGGAGGTCAGGGACGGGATTCTCAAACACTCCAAAGGATTCGGCAACATCATTCCCGCCGTGGCCGGTGAGACGGCGGTCACCGTGGAAGGACGGATTGTCCGGATAGCCGATATCATGGCCTATCTGAATCACGATCTGGACGATGCCCTTCGAGGCAAGGTGGTCACCATGGATGAAGTGCCTGACATCTGTCTGAAAAAACTGGGGAAAACCCATTCCGTCCGGGCCAGTACCATGATCGAGAATCTGGTGAGTCACAGTGGCCCGGAAAACGGCAGATTCATTCTGGAGCTTGGACAGGACATTTTCAACGCCATGACCATTTTAAGAAAATTTCTCTATGAAAAGGTTTACCGGTCTCCCGGGGTGCACAATGAATTTGTCAAAGCCAAAAAAATTATTGAAGGACTGTATCGGTACTTTGTTGTCCATCCCGATCACTTGCAGCTGGAACTTGAAAAAATGGAAATGGCTCCCTGGGATGCGGAAAACAACAGCTTGAAACGATCGGTCTGCGATGTGATTGCCAGCATGACCGACCGATATGCCTTAGAGATCTATTCCAAACTGTTTTTACCCAATCCTCTGGTATAGTCTTTGAGTCCATAATGATCCCATATAATTTTTCTTCTCTGATACAGCTGTACGAAAACATGGACCGATCCTATGACCGGGTGGCGGACCGATATAATTTTCATTGCGACGGGTGCAGTGACAATTGCTGCACCTCTTTGTTTTTCCATCATACCTTTATTGAAAAAGCGTATCTGATTCAGGGATTTTTGCAGATGACGTCAACGCTTAGAAAAGAGATTCAAGACAAAGCCGCCGACTATGTCAGACAGACTTTTGCCCATGACAAGGCCGGCCAGCCCCTGAAATTGATGTGCCCGCTCAACCACAAAGGCCGCTGCACCCTGTATATATACAGACCCATGATCTGCCGGCTCCATGGATTGCCCCATGAACTGCACCCGCCCGGACGCCGGGTGATCCGGGGGCCGGGATGCGATGCCGGGCAGTTTGCCACCCGAGACTATATTCCTTTTGACAGAACGCCGTTTTATACCCAAATGGCGGCCCTGGAACAACAGTTCAAAAAGCAACAAAATCGGACCGGCCGTATCCGGGAAACCATTGCCCAGATGTTGCTCGATCCCGGGAACTGAAACCAACACCCGCCCCTAAATTTTTCTTGATACATTACCGGGAAAAGGTGTTTCAGGCATACAGATCAAAATTACAGCACTCCCCGGGGCATGGGCGGGACATTTTCCCCGCCCAGCACAAAACCGCCGTCCAGGCGGAGGACGCTGCCGGTCAGATAAGGGGCGTCCTGAATCATGAACAGACAGGCCTTGACCACATCCTCGATGGTGCCGGTCCGCCCGGCAAGGGTATGATCCACCAGGGCCTGTTTTTCCGCCACAGTGAGCACCTGTTCCCATCCCCTTGTCCCCTGGGCATGACGGGTCTCGAATAACCCCAGCATCAGTTCGTTCACCCGGACATTGGGGGCACCCATGCGGGCCCAGGTTTCAGTGAGGCTTTGAATCCCTTTGTTGGCTGCCGCATACCCGTCATTGAACACCAGGGCCGCCGGGCCGGACCGGCCGGTGATGGCTGCCACGGAAGACAGATTGACCACCACGGCATCTTCAGATGCCTTGAGCAAAGGAAACATGGCATCAAACACCCAGCGCTTGGCTTTCAGGGTGGTTTCGATTTCCAGATCCCATTGTTCTTCCACATACGGCCCGTGAACTGCGGGCCACCCCCCCCGTTCAATATTGTTGACAAGAATATCCAGTCTGCCAAACCGCTTCCGGATAAAATCTGCAATTCGAGACACCTGATCAATCTGGCGCAAATCCGCTGTCAGTATGTGATGTTCTGCACCGGTATCGGCAAAATCCGCCTCCATCCGGTCAAATGCATCCTCCCAGTCATGCCGGGTCAAAATTAATTTGACTCCCCGTTCCGCCAGAGCCAGACCGATCCCTTTTCCGATCCCTTTGACCGCTCCCAGTACCAATGCGATTTTATGGGTCTCATCCATTATTTTATCCTGCTGTTCTGTTAAAATTGATCCATGACAATACCAAACAATTGATACCGCACCCATTTCAACCCTAAATCCAGCAACGCGTCATCACAGGTGCGAATTTTACCCATGATCAGCCCGGGCACAGCCAGCCCTTCCAGCAAATTCATACTGAAAATCTGCCGGCGGAATTCATCCAGATTATATAAAGACAGATAAAACAGATTTGACTGATCATCAGAAAGCGGACCGGGCATAATGCTGTTTTTCAGACGGATCAGTTCCATGAGCTTATCATTATTCATGTTATGCTGCGCCACATCCTGACCCGCCAGCCACTGACCCACAGTCTGGGTGCCCTTAACGCTGAATCCTTTGCAATGCGCTTCTTGGATGAGGGCATAATATTCACGGATTTCACCAGACTCACGGGACCGGGATATGGCCCGGGCCAGGGGATACAGCCGGCAGGATGCCGGCCGGTCCGGATAAACAAAACAGCCGGTCTCTGTCACAAACGGGCAGGCATATCCGGTGGCCGGACTGAATTTCAATGTCACCACAGGCAGGCCCGAGGCCGGTCCAAAATGCCGGACCGTATATGTTTGTAAAAACGTCTGGGATGACAGGTGCAGATGATTTTTAAGCCGCAGCACATCATAAGGCGTCAACACCTGATCCAGATCCCTGCAACAGTCGTTAAAGCATACATTGTCCGGTCCACAGGCAAAACTCATTGGATCATCTAAACCAACCGGTGTCATATCCCGGGTCATGGTGTCTCCTTAAAATTACAGCGTGTTAAAGCATGGTGGTACAACCCCGGACAACCTATCAAAAATCAATATTTTTTACCATCAGATTTATCCGGTCGGACCTGTCTATATATAACGTAGCGGCATTTAGTTAATCCTAACATATGGACGTGTCTGATGAAACCTTAAGTAATTGAAAAATCTCATGCATCTTTTTTTAAAAAATCTTGACAAAAACTATATGCCAGTGCTATTGCCATAGCATTTATTTGATGCCTGCAATTATTTGACATGTTTCAGAAGATAAAAGTGGTTGCAGGCGTTTGAAAAATATCAGAACAGGGGGTGTCCCTGGTTCTGAATTTGATATAAAACATAGTTGCACAACGGTATTGTGCTTTTTTGATTAACTTAACGTATGGAGGTATTCTAAATGCCGACTTTTGTAATCACAGAAAAATGTGACGGCTGTAAAGGCGGGGATAAAACAGCATGTATGTACATCTGCCCGAATGATCTGATGGTTCTGGATCCCAATGAAATGAAAGCGTACAATCAGGAACCGGATCAGTGCTGGGAATGTTATTCCTGTGTAAAAATCTGTCCGTCCCAGGCCATTGAAGTCAGGGGCTACAATGACTTTGTCCCCATGGGCGCATCTGTTGTTCCCATGCTGGGAACCGAAGATGTCATGTGGACCTGCAAGTTCAGAAATGGTGTGGTAAAACGGTTCAAGTTCCCCATCAGGACCACCCCTGAAGGAGAAGCCAATTCCTATGATGATCTCAAAGGAAAAGATCTGAATTCCGGCCTTCTGTCCACAGAAGAAGCGGACGGGCGTAACTTCCCGACCCCCACGGAACTGGCATAGTTTAAACCGTTTCCCAAAAACAAATTCTGATACTTATTATTTTGGAGGTATATAATGGCATTACCGAACAAACCAGTTGGAGAACTTAAAGCAGTTAGAGACCCGGAAGTTGACAAAAGAGATGTTGACATTCTGATCATCGGCGGGGGTATGGCTGCCTGTGGTACTGCTTTTGAGATCAAGAAATGGGCCGACGAAGGCACCAAAATCCTGCTGTGCGACAAAGCCGCTCTGGAAAGATCCGGCGCTGTTGCCCAGGGGCTTTCCGCCATCAACACCTATATCGGTGAAAACAAAATTGAAGACTATGTCCGCATGGTCAGAAACGACCTGATGGGAATCGTCCGTGAAGACCTGATCTATGACCTGGGCCGTCACGTGGATGACTCGGTTCACCTGTTTGAAGAATGGGGTCTGCCGGTCTGGAAGAAAACCGATGACGGCAAGAACATGGACGGTAAAAAAGGCCTGAAGCTCGGGAGCCTTAAATCCGGTGCCACCCCGGTTCGTACCGGTAAATGGCAGATCATGATCAATGGTGAATCCTACAAGAGAATCGTTGCGGAAGCCGGTAAAAAAGCGCTGGGTGAAGACAACATCATTGAACGGTGTTTCATTGTCGAACTGCTCAACGACAAAGAAGATCCCAACCGCGTTGCCGGTGCTGTGGGCTTCTCTGTGCGGGAAAACAAAGTCTACATCATCAATGCCAAAACCATTGTCTGCGCCTGCGGTGGTGCGGTGAACGTTTACCAGCCCCGCTCTGTTGGAGAAGGAAAAGGCCGTGCCTGGTATCCGGTATGGAATGCCGGCTCCACCTACACCATGGCCCTGCGCGCCGGTGCCGAACTGTCCATGATGGAAAACCGTTTCACCCCGGCCCGTTTTAAAGATGGCTACGGCCCTGTGGGCGCCTGGTTCCTGCTGTTCAAGGCCCAGACAGTCAACGGACTGGGTGAAAACTATGCGGCCTCTGACGAAGCCAAGGCTGAGCTGGAAAAATATGCCCCTTACGGCACGGCAGCAGTAACCCCCACCTGTCTGAGAAACCATCTCATGATGAAAGAGTATAAAGAAGGCCGCGGGCCTATCATCATGAAAACATCTGATGCCCTGGCAAAACTGGGTGAGACCATGAGCAAAAAAGAGCTCAAGCACCTGGAATCAGAAGCATGGGAAGATTTCCTTGACATGTCTGTGGGTCAGGCCGGTCTGTGGTGCGCCACCAACACCGAACCTGAGAAAAAAGACTCAGAAGTTATGCCCACCGAACCGTACCTGCTGGGATCTCACTCCGGCTGCTGCGGTATCTGGTGCTCCGGTCCGGAAGAAGACTGGGTACCGGCGGATTACAAATGGGGCTACAACAGAATGACCACCGTACGCGGACTGTTCACCGCCGGTGACGGCGTGGGCTGCTCCGGTCATAAATTCTCTTCCGGTTCCCATGCCGAAGGCCGGATCGTTGCCAAATCCATGGTTCAGTACCTGAAAGCCGAAGGCGACAAGGTCACGGGATTCAAGGAAACCGATCAGGAGCTGGTGGATTACGTTTATAAACCGGTGAGAAATTACCTGGATCACTGTGCGTATACCACAGCCCAGGACATCAACCCCAACTACTGCAAACCGGCCGGTATGGCCCTGCGTCTCATGAAGATGACCAATGAGTACGGCGGTGGTATCGGCACCTATTACATGACTTCCGGCAAAAACCTGGAAGTTCTCATGGACCTGTTTGAAATGTTCCGTGAAGACCTTGAAAAGATTGGCGCCGGTGACCTGCATGAACTGATGAGAGCCTGGGAAATCACCCACCGTCTCTATACGGTTCAGGCCCATACCCGTCATATTCAGTTCCGTGAAGAATCCCGGTACCCGGGCTTCTACTACAGAGGCGACTTCATGGGTCAGAATGATGACGAGTGGTTCTGCTTCACCAACTCGACTTACAACAAAGAGACCAATGAGTGGAGCCTTAAGAAGGTTCCGTATGTCAAGATCATTGCCGACTAGTGGTGACATCTGATCTGACACATATGTGATTGGCATGACCATAACCTCCAGGTGCCGGCAGTCCGGTGCCTGGGGGTTTTTTCAAATTCCGGGATCTGTTTGAAATTCCTGTTCCTGTCTCCTTTTTTGATTGTCTGCAAACCCGTATCAAACCATTCTTCGGGTTTGCAGACTGCCAAAACAGGAGAGAGGATGACAGAACACCGAATCCTGATTGGGATTATGACAACCTGGCATTGGCCATATAATTCAACAGATTAAAAATATAACTTAAAATGCACGGAGGGACAGCATGACAACAGATAATTCAGCTCCGGTCAGTGGAAGTATTATGGTGGTTGGTGGGGGGATCAGCGGCCTGACAACCGCCCTGGAAGCCGCTGAAGTGGGCTATGAGGTCTTCCTTGTGGAAAAGGAAGCATCCCTTGGTGGAAGAGTGTCTCAGCTCAAACACTATTTTCCGAAACTCTGCCCGCCCACATGCGGACTTGAAATCAACTACCGGCGGATCAAAGACAACAAGCACATCAAAGTCCTCACCATGACCGAAGTCCAGAATGTGGACGGCAGTCCCGGGGATTATACCGTAACGGTTAAAACCGCGCCCCGGTATGTGAACGAGAACTGCACGGCCTGCGGGGAATGCGCCAAAGTCTGTGAAACTGAAATTTCCAATGAATTCAATTTTGGCATGGACCGCCGGAAAGCTGCCTACCTGCCCCACAACATGGCCTTTCCCATGCGCTATGTCATGGATCCGTCCATGAGCACGGATGACCGTGACAAGGTGAAACAAGCCTGTAAATATGACGCCGTCGACTTTGACATGGAAGAAAAAACCATTGATCTGAAAGTGGGTGCCATTGTCTGGAACACCGGATGGAAACCATATGACGCCACCCGGATCGACAACTTAGGATTCGGCCGGTACCAGAATGTGGTCACCAACATGATGCTGGAAAGACTGGCGTCACTGAACGGCCCCACCCAGGGAAAAATTGTCCGGCCGTCGGACGACAAAGCGCCTGAAACCATTGCGTTTGCCCAGTGTGCCGGATCCAGGGACGAGAACCATCTGCCCTACTGCTCTTATATCTGCTGCATGGCATCTCTGAAACACGCGACGTATCTGCGGGAACAGTATCCGGATGCCAAAATCTACATCTACTATATCGATCTGCGGACTCCGGGTCTGAAATACGAACGATTCTATGCCAAACTCAAGGAAGACAAAAACATCTTTTTTGTGAAGGGAAAAGTGGCTGAAGTCAGTGAAGAAGACGGCACCGGCAATATCAACCTGGTGGCAGAAGATACCATTTCCGGCGATAAAATCCGGCAGACAGTGGATCTTCTGGTACTGGCCACCGGCATGCAGCCCACGGCCGCCGTTGACAAACCTGCCGCGGACCTGACTTTTGATGCGGATGGATTTATCGTCAACGACTTTTCAAAAGGCGGTATGTTTGCGGCAGGATGCGCCAACAAGCCGGCCGATGTTGTCACATCCAACCAGAATGCTACCGGCATGGCACTTAAAGCCATTCAGACCCTTGTAAGGAGGTAATACAAACCATGGATAAAAAATACGGCGTATATATCTGCACAGGTTGCGGAATCGGAGACACCCTGGATATGGAAGATCTGGTGGAGATCCCTGAGGAAGAAGGATTGAACTGTACCACGCATCCTTTCCTGTGTTCCAAGGAAGGCGTGGCCCTCATCCAGAAAGATGTGGATGACGGCAAGGTGAATGCCATGGTGATCGGTGCCTGTTCCCGCCGGGTCAACTTTGATGTGTTCCGGTTCGATAACTGCATCGTGGAACGGGTCAACCTCAGAGAAGGCGTGGTATGGCCGCACTCCAGGGAAACCTACCCGGCTTTGACCGAAGAACAGAAAGAGGATGAAGAACATTTTGACCGGATTCAGATGAAAGCGGAAGATTACATCCGGATGGGAATGATCCGTCTGGAAAAAGTAAAACTGCCGATCCCTTATCTACCGGAATCTTTTTCCAAGAAAATTCTGGTTTTAGGTGGGGGTGTCACCGGCATGGCAGCGGCATTGGATGCGGCCAAGACCGGGTATGATGTGACCATTGTCGAGAAAACCGAGGCCCTGGGCGGGTACGCCGCCAAATTACGGAGTCAGATGCCGGTATCTGCGCCTTTTGAAACCCTGCAGGCCCCCGTGGCGGACAAACTGATTCAGGAAATTCAGGGATATCCCAATATCGATGTCAGAACCGGTTGTGAAGTGGCACGGATTGCCGGTCAACCCGGCGAGTTCACCGTGACCTTTAAAAAACCCGGAGAAAGAATCCCTTTTGATGTGCCGTTCCCCCTGCCTGAAGAGATGTTGGTGGATGAAACCGGCAAGGAACTGGATCCGGAAGCGGCCCATGCCAAATTTCTGGAATACAATGAAGGCCGGAAGGATATTCTCAATCTGGACCCGGATGGTGAGCTCTACGGCGCAGTCATTCTGGCGGCCGGATGGCGGCCTGCCGACCTGTCGAAAATGGGTATTGATCATCTGGGATTCGACCTTCCGGATGTGGTGAGCAACCATGAATTTGAGCAGATTGCCGCCAAAGGCAAAATTGCAAGACCCTCCGACGGCAAGCCGGCCAAAAATGTGGTGTTCATCCAGTCCCCCGGCAAGGATGAGGATGATGCCGATTTTGACTATTGCGGGTCCGTCACCTCACAGGTTGCTTTAAAACAGGCCCGGTATGTCACGGAAGATTATACAGACGGCAAAGCCTTTGTGATTTACCAGCACATGCGGACCCCCGGGCTGCAGGAATATTTTTACAAGAGCATGCAGCAGGAAGACGGCGTATTCATGACCAAAGGGTCGGTCACTGAAGTCAAAACCCAGGGAAATGGCCTGGAGGTGACTGCGGTAAACACCCTTTTAGGCGAAAATCTGGCGTTGAAAGCGGACATGGTCGTCATTGCCGGCGGCATGGTCCCGGTCACCAAGGATGATCCCGTAGTGAACCTGGCCTACCGCCAGGGACCGGGGTTCCGTGACAATGATATTTTCGGCCAGTATGCCGACTCTAACTATATCTGTTTTCCCTATGAAACCCAGAGAACCGGAATTTATGCGGCCGGTGCCATTCGCCGGGCCATGACCATTGAAGAATCCATTGAAGATGCCGCCGGTGCCGCTCTTAAAGCCATCCAGTGTGTTGAAAGTGCCAACCGGGGTATGTCGGTCCATCCCAGATCCGGGGATATGACGTTTCCGGAATTTTTCTTCCAGAGATGTACCCAGTGCAAACGCTGTACCGTGGAATGCCCGTTCGGTGCGCTGGATGATGATGCCAAGGGAACCCCGAAAGCCAATCCGACCCGGTGCCGCCGGTGTGGCACCTGCATGGGGGCCTGCCCGGAACGAATTATTTCGTTTGCCGACTACACCATTGACTCCATCGGTTCTCAGATCAAAGCCGTCAAAGTGCCTTCCGAAGATGACTTTGATGAACCGCCTTTCCGTTTCCTGGCACTGATCTGTGAAAACGATGCCTTCCCGGCCCTGGATATGGTGGGGTTGAACCGGATCGACTATTCACCGGATGTTCGTTTCATACCGGTTCGGTGCTTAGGGTCCGTCAACACCATCTGGATCAAAGATGCCCTGGCCCAGGGAATGGACGGCGTGATTCTCATCGGCTGCAAGCACGGCGATGATTACCAGTGCCATTTTGTCAAAGGCTCCGAACTGGCGGAGGTCCGGGTGAAAAAAATCGGAGATGCCCTGTCCAGCCTGGCTCTGGAAGAGGAACGCGTGGCGTTTGTAGAAGTGGCCATTGACGAATACGACAAACTGCCCAAGATCATCAATGATTTTGTTGAAGAAGTGGATGCCCTGGGTCCCAACCCGTTCAAGGGTTTCTAATGTCACAACTTTCAAACCATATGGAGGTTTTTTAATATGACTGAAACATACCTTGCCCAACCCGATCTGGGGTTTATTGCACAGATCCGCGGTCTTGGCGGAGACACCCTGAAAAAATGTTACCAGTGCGCCACCTGTTCCGTGGCCTGCCCCATTTCTCCGGAAAACAGCCCGTTTCCCAGAAAAGAGATGATCGCAGCGTCCTGGGGATTGAAAGACCGGCTCATTAAAAACGGGGACATCTGGCTGTGTCATAATTGCGGTGACTGTACGGACCTGTGCCCCCGAGGCGCGGCTCCGGGTGATGTACTGGCGGCGATCCGTGCTGCAGCCATCACTGAATATGCCCAGCCCAAAGCATTGGCCAAAGCGGTGAATGATCCCAAAAAGCTCCCCTGGCTGCTGGGGATTCCGGCCATCTGGTTTGCCATTCTCGCCTATATCACCATGGCCCAGAGTGATGTCATGACCAAAATATTCAACGTCTTCGGCATTGCCTGGTCCCATGCCCACGAGGGGGTCATTGCCCAGGCCAATTTCTTTTCCACCTGGTTTGTGGATCTGACGTTTGTGCCCCTGGCCACTGCCGTGGTCATCATTTTTCTGCTGAGTCTGCGGCGGTTTATCACGGATATCCATGAAAATGCCGTGATGGAGGGAAAAACCGACAAAAAGAATATTGACTATAAATCTTTGGTTCAGGCGCTGGTAAAAACCGTTCCCACCATTCTTAAACATGAAAAATTCAATGAATGCGAAACCAACAAGGAACGGGCCACGCCTCATATGATGGTTTTGTTTTCCTTTATCGGTCTGTTCATTGTCACCGGTATTTTCTTTTTCGTGCTGTATGTGTTCCAGACTCCGGGACCTTACTCCCAGTTGAACCCGGTCAAATGGCTGGGCAACATTGCCGGTGTGGCTCTGGTAATCGGATCGGGTCTGATGATCAAAAGCCGTCTGGATAACAAAGACCAGGTCAGCACGTATAAAGACTGGTATATTCTGGGGATTGTCTTTGCCCTTGGCGTCACAGGCATGTTGACCCAGATGGCCCGCCTGGCCCATTTGGAATGGACGTCCTACATTCTGTATTACCTGCACCTGATTGCCATATTCAATCTGTTCGCTTTTCTGCCGTTCTCAAAAATGGCCCATCTGGTGTACAGAACGACAGCCATGGCGTATGCAGAGTACAGCAACCGGAAATAATGATGTAACAATCATCGGATAATTCAACGTAACATCCTAAAAAAGAGGCTGATTCTTCATCAGCCTCTTTTTTAATTTCAACAAGGAGACAAACATTGTGAACCACATCGCAGTATTACCCGGGGATGGTATCGGACCCGAAATCATGGAACAGGCAGTCAAAGTACTTGACCGGGCTGGGCAGTTATATGGATTCAAACTGGAATATGAATATGCAGATGTGGGGGGCGCTGCCATAGACAGCCATAATAAAGCCCTGCCATCTGCCACACTGGCATTGTGTGAGGCCAGCGATGCCATTTTGTTCGGTTCCGTGGGCGGCCCGAAATGGGAACACCTGCCTCCGGAACAACAGCCGGAACGAGGGGCCTTACTGCCTTTGAGAAAACATTTTGATCTGTATTGCAATCTGCGTCCGGCACGAGTCTTTTCATCCCTGGCCGCAGCCTCTCCTTTGCGGGCGGATATTGTTCAAAACGGGTTTGATATACTTTGTGTCCGGGAGCTGACCGGCGGCATCTATTTTGGAGAACCCAAAGGCAGAAAAGGAACGGGTAAGGATGAATATGCCTTTGACACCATGGTCTATTCCCGGTTCGAGATCGAACGCATTGCCAGGATGGCATTTGAGGCGGCCCGGCAAAGACGTAAACGCGTTACTTCCATTGACAAGGCCAATGTATTGTTTTCCATGGTTTTATGGCGAGAAACCGTCACAACCGTTGCCAGAGAATTTCCCGATATCGGTTTGACGCATATGTATGTGGACAATGCCGCCATGCAGCTGGTGAAAAACCCCGGGCAGTTTGATGTGATTTTGTGCGGCAATATGTTTGGCGACATTATATCAGACGAATGCGCCATGATTACCGGATCCATGGGATTACTGGCTTCTGCCAGCCTCAATGAGAAAAAATTCGGTCTGTATGAACCCGCCGGAGGATCTGCCCCGGATATCGCTGGCAAAGGAATTGCCAATCCCATTGCACAAATTTTATCCGTTGCCATGATGCTCAGGTATTCCTGTGGCCAGGCCCCGGCCGCAGATGCCATTGAATCCGCCATTGACCGGGTCCTGGCCCGTCAGATATTTACTGCGGATATGGCGGGTAAAGGGACCCCGGTCAACACCAGAGGAATGGGAGATGCCATTATAAAAGAACTGTCAATCGACGGGTAACCGGTGAAAACTTACGGCAAACAAAAAGAGGGTTTCAGTCAATGACTGATACCCTCTTTTTTATATGGTGGCGGGAGTGACGAGACTCGAACTCGCGGCCTCTTGCGTGACAGGCAAGCGTTCTAACCAACTGAACTACACCCCCGTAATCACTTATGTCTCCTGGTGGGCGATGCAGGGCTTGAACCTGCGACTTCAACCTTGTAAGGGTTGCACTCTCCCAACTGAGTTAATCGCCCGAAAAACAGAGCACTTATATCAATATTAAAAATGAGTGTCAAGCAAATTTTAACAAATTTTTACTTTTCCTGATGCAAGATAAAAAATCCATGTTTTTTGTTGCGTTAGTATCTTGCAAGCCCCGGTTTTTAATGGTATATACCTTTAATGCAATAAAAATGAAGTCGAATAACATCAATCCGATAAAAATGTGATGCCGGGTTTCTTATGACCTTGTGATGCACAGTCATTCGCAAGTTGAATCCTCACCCTGTTCATTTCAGCAGCAGCACACGTTTATCAAGGAGTTTAGGTAATTATGGAACCTGTGTCAGGATATCTGGAAATTATGGATAAAGGGTTTGGATTTCTGCGGGAAATTGATGACAATTTTCAACCCCGCCCGGAAAACCCTTATGTGCCCAACAGCTTGATCCGCAAATTAAATCTGCGGGAAGGCAGCTTAATTCAGGGCCTGGGTGAAAAAAAAGACCCGAGAAACCCGAACCTGGCTTTGGTACGGGTTGAAACCATCAATGGGCTTCCTTTTGACGAATTTGCCGCCATTCCCATGCTTCAGGATCAGGTAAGCATCAATCCCTATGAACGATACGTACTGACTCAGAATGACGAAGATACGGTGGGAAAGGCACTGGATATCATCGTTCCCATCGGCATGGGACAGCGTGGATTGATCATTGCGCCGCCCAAATCCGGGAAAACCTTTATATTGCGCCATATGGCCAATTCAGTGGTCACCAATCATCCGGATGCCAATGTGTTCATCCTGCTGGTGGATGAACGGCCTGAAGAGGTCACCGACTTTCAGCGGGGACTGGTCAATGCCCATGTGTTATATTCATCCGCTGATCAGCAAATCGGCCAGCACATGAGGATGACACGCCTGGCCATGCATACCGCCATCCGATGTGCGGAAATCGGTCAGGATGCCGTGGTGTTCATCGATTCTTTGACCCGTATGACCCGGGCATTCAATGCAGATACGGACAGTTTCGGGAAAACGTTGTCCGGGGGTCTGGGCGCCAATGCCATGGAATTTCCCAGAAAAATATTCGGTGCGGCCCGAAAACTGGAAAACGGGGGCTCTTTGACCATCATCGCTACTATCCTGGTGGATACGGGCAGCCGCATGGATGAAGTCATATTTCAGGAATTCAAGGGCACCGGCAACATGGACCTGTTTCTGTCCCGGGAATGCGCCGAACGGCGAATCTGGCCGGCCATTAACATCAATCAGAGCGGCACAAGAAAAGAAGACCTGCTCATGGATTCGGCCGCCTATGAAAAAATTGTAGATATTCGCAGAAAAGTGGCCCCCATGGACGAAGTGTCCGCCATGACGTCATTCATTTCTCTTCTGGAAGATTCAGATTTTTAACGGGAATCAGCGTCAGTTTGAATCAGGGCATGTGCCAGCACCTGGCTCATGTCATCCACAAAAACGATATCCAGCTGTTTTTGAATGGATCTGGGGATTTCCTGAATATCTTTCTCATTTTCCGCCGACATCACCACTTTCCGAATCCCGTGGGTGTGGGCCGCCAGTAGTTTTTCCTTGACCCCGCCGATAGGCAGTACCCTGCCTCTGAGGGTAATTTCGCCGGTCATGGCCAAATTTCTGTAAACCGGACGGCCTGTTAAAATTGAGACCACGGCCGTGCACATGGCGATACCGGCAGACGGACCGTCCTTGGGGATGGCTCCTTCCGGCACATGGATATGAATATCCAGGTCCTTGTAAAAATCCTCATGAATCCCCAGGGCTTTGCTTCGGGAGCGAACATAGCTGACAGCGGCCTGGGACGACTCTTTCATGACATCCCCCAGTTTACCGGTCACCATGATGCGCCCTTTTCCCGGCATGGTCACCGCCTCAATGGTCAGCAGTTCGCCGCCGGCCTGGGTCCAGGCAAGCCCGGTCACAATCCCGGTTTTATCTTCCACTTCCAGGGGTTTGTTGCGAAATTTGGGCTGTCCCAGATATTTCATCACACTGACCGTACTCACAGAATAATTTTTACGTTCTTTGGTGCGAACGATCCGGGTGGCAATTTTTCTGATGACCGATGATATTTCCCGTTCCAGATTCCGAACCCCTGCTTCACGGGTGTATCGCTGGATAATGGTTTGAACGGCATTATCCGAAAAAGTCACATCCGCTTGTTCAAGCCCGTTTTCTCTGATCTGCTTGGGAATCAGAAACCCTTTGGCTATCTGCGCTTTTTCAAACTGCGTATATCCGGGAATCTGAATGATCTCCATTCTGTCCCGCAGCGGTGCCGGAATATCAAACAGGGTGTTGGCCGTGGTGATGAACAGGATTTCCGACAGATCGTAATCCACTTCCATATAATGATCATTGAAATGCCGGTTCTGTTCCGGGTCCAGGGCCTCAAGCAGCGCGGAAGAAGGATCTCCTCTGAAATCAGCGGTCATCTTGTCGATTTCATCCAGACACAAAACCGGGTTGCTGTACCCGACTTTTTTGATGGTCTGAATCAGTTTGCCGGGCATGGCCCCCACATAGGTCCGGCGATGGCCTCTGATTTCCGCCTCATCCCGGACCCCGCCCAGCGATATTCTGGCAAACGATCGGCCGGTGGCGGATGCCACGGATCTTGCCAGAGACGTTTTTCCGACACCGGGAGGCCCCACCAGGCAAAGGATCGGTCCTTTGATTTTCTTGATCAGCATCTGCACTGCCAGATATTCCAGAATTCTTTCTTTGGGTTTTTTCAAGCCGTAATGGTCTTGATCCAGAATGCGTTCTGCAGTGGCCAGGTCATTTTTCGCACGGTTTTTCCGAAACCAAGGCAGGGAAATCATCCAGTCGATGTAATTTCTGATGACTGTGGCTTCCGAAGACATGGGCGCCATCATCTTGAGCTTTTCCAGCTCCCGCCTGACAACCCCGGCCGCCTCTTTGGGCAGGCGTTTCTTTCGTATCCGGGTTTCAAGTTCAGCATATTCTCCGGATTCGCTGTCTTCTCCCATCTCTTTTTTAATGGCCCGCATCTGCTCGGTGAGATAGTGGCGTTTCTGGAGTTTTTCCATCTGTTCTTTTACCCGTCCCTTGATCTTCTGGGACATGGCAAACACTTCGGTCTCCTGCTGAATCAGCTGGAGCAGGAGATAGAACCGCTTTTCAATATCCGTGCATTCCAGCAACTGCTGCTTGTCCGTCACCTTGAACGGCAACTGGGCTGCAATGGCATCCGCATACCGGGACGGGTCGGATTCCAGAATTTCCAGATTTTTAAAAAAACTTTTGGCCACTGCGCCGGACAGGGTCGCATAATGCTCAAACGCTTCCAGAACCGTTCTCAATGCAGCTTTGGATATAGCGTCAGACAAGGGCATTTCCTGTACAGGAATAAAATCCACCGTCAGAAAACCGCGTTCATCGCTCAATTTAATAATTTTGCCCCGGCAGGCTCCTTCCACCAGCGCCTTGACCGTTCCGTCCGGCAAACGAAGCAGCTGGGTGATCTTGGCTTCGGTTCCCACCTGAAAAATATCCTGAATCGTGGGTTTAAGCACCTCCGGATCTTTCTGGGTGGTGAGAAATATCTTTTTTTCTCCGGCCATGGCTTCGGACAGAGACTTAATGGATTTTTCTCTTCCCACAAAAACAGAGGTGGTGACAAAAGGAAACAGCACCATGTCCCGCAACGGAACCAGAGGCAATGTTTTTTTGATATATTCGGAGCCGTCCTGGTTGAACAATCTGGAAATATTGATCATTGATTCAATCTCGATTTCTTTTGTCAGGCCTGTTTTTTGGGTTGTTCATACAAAAGAATCGGCGGCTCGTTTTTCAATACCACTTCTTCTCCCACCACGCATTCTTTCACATCTTCCTTGGAAGGCAGTTCATACATGATGTCCAGCATGGTCTTTTCCATAATGGCCCGCAATCCTCTGGCACCCGATTTTCTGATCACCGCTTCCTTGGCCATGGCTTCCAGGGCCTCATCCGTAAACTGGAGATCCACCCCTTCGATTCTGAACAGTTCCTGGTATTGTTTCACCAGCGCATTTTTGGGTTCCGTCAAAATCTTGACCAGGGATGCTTCTGAAAGTTCTCCGATGGTGGTGACAACGGGCAGCCGTCCCAAAAATTCCGGGATCAGTCCGAACTTGATCAAATCTTCCGGCTTGAGCTGCTCCAGCAATGTGCCGATATTCACCTGTTTTCTGTCGGCGATCTTGGCACCGAATCCCATGGTTTTCTGCAAGATACGTCGCTCAACGATTTTTTCCAGTCCCGTGAACGTGCCCCCGCAGATAAAAAGAATATTGGAGGTATCCACCTTGACGTAATCCTGCTGAGGATGTTTTCTGCCGCCCTTGGGGGGAATGCTGGCCACCGTGCCTTCGATGATTTTCAACAATGCCTGCTGGACCCCTTCTCCGGACACATCCCGGGTAATGGAAGGGTTGTCGCCCCGCTGGGAAATTTTATCGATCTCATCAATATAAATAATGCCCTTCTGGGCGCGTTCAATATCATAGTCCGCGTTCTGAACCAGAGACAAAACAATATTTTCCACATCCTCGCCCACGTAACCGGCTTCGGTCAAAGCCGTGGCATCGGCAATGGCAAAGGGCACATCCAGAAATCTGGCAAGGGTCTGGGCCAGAAGCGTTTTACCGCATCCCGTCGGACCGATCAACAAAATATTGCTTTTCTGAATTTCAATGTCATCCGCCGGTTTTTCAATGCGGGAGGTCAAGCGTTTATAATGGTTGTACACTGCCACAGAAAGCACTTTTTTGGCTGCATCCTGCTCGATCACATAGGAATCAAGCATTGCCTTGATCTGCTTGGGCACATAAAACTCTCTGGTACTTTCAATTTCAGCCGCTTTTTCCTTTTCTTCATCCTCAATGATTTCACCACACAGTTTGATGCATTCGTTGCAGATATAGACACTGGGACCGGCTATCAGTTTCTGGACTTCTTTCTGGTTTTTCCCGCAGAAAGAGCAGAAAAATTGATCATTGGTGTCATCTTTTTTGGCCATATTAATAGCACTCCTTTGAAGCCGGAATCAGGCTTCCACTTCCAATTGGCTTCGGTCGGCAACCACCCGGTCAACAATACCATAGGTTTTTGCTTCATCCCCGGACATGAAAAAATCGCGATCCGTGTCCTTGGCAATTTTTTCGATTTCCCGGCCGGTATGATGGGCCAGAATCTCGTTTAACGTATCTTTCATACGAAGAATTTCCGTGGCCTGAATTTTGATATCCGCTGCCTGGCCCTGGGCACCCCCTAAAGGCTGATGGATCATAATTCTGGCGTTGGGCAGCGCAAACCGTTTTTTCGGAGCCCCCGCAGCCAGAAGCAATGCCCCCATGCTGGCGGCCTGTCCGATACAAACTGTTGACACATCCGGCTTGATGTACTGTATGGTATCATACACAGCCAGTCCGGCAGTGACCACACCACCGGGAGAGTTGATATAAAAACTGATATCTTTTTCCGGATCTTCCGATTCCAGAAAAAGCAGCTGGGCCACAATGAGGTTGGCAATTTCACTGTCTATGGCAGAACCCAAAAATATAATCCGGTCCTTTAACAGACGCGAATAAATGTCATAGGCCCGCTCGCCCCGATTGCTTTGTTCAACCACCATTGGAACTAATGGCACAATAAAACTCCTTGGTTATCTGTTCTTGCTGACCCCTGTTCCGAAAACAGTCCGGAGCAAGGCGGCTGATGAACCTGTTTTTACAAATTTGGTCAAGCGTCCGTTTCCGGGTCTGACACCGATGTTTCCTGAACATCGGTCTCCGGATCTTTTTCCGTCACCTGACTGGTTTCAATAATAAGATCGATCGCCTTTTTTTCAAGCTGGGTATGTTTGTAGTATTCCATCTGTTTGGGATCCATATTGAAAAAATTCTTTATGGCATCCACCGTGGCATTCATGCCCCGGGCCATCTCTTCCAGGCTTTTGTCCATCTCTTCTTCAGTGAGATCCAGTTTTTCCTGGGTGATGATTTTATCCAGGATCAAATGACGACGGGCCTGCTTTTCAGCCACATCCCGGTATTGTTCAGACAACTTTTCACGGCTGAGTCCATGTTCTTCCAGACTGGTGTTGTTGGCTGAATACGCCTGTTCCGTCTCACTGATAATCCCGTTGAGTTCTCCCTCGACCATGGCTTCGGGCACTTCGAATTCATATTTTTCCAGCAGATGCTGAAAAATCTGTTCGCTGAGCTCGTGTTTCACACGCTGCGCGTTTCCTTTTTCCAGGTTTTCCCGGATGGAATCCTTGACCTGCTCCAGTGTCTCAAATTTGCCCAGGCCTTTGACCAGATCGTCATTGATCTCAGGAAGAATTTCTTCCTGAATTTCTTTAAGCGTCACCTTGTATAAAATGGTTTTTCCCTTCAGGTTCTCATCCGGATGGTCTTCAGGATACGCCACTTCAACCTCAATATCCTGAACGGGCACACACCCGGTCAATTTTTCGGCAAACGCTTCAGGCAAACTGTTTTGCCCGATTTTGTAAAGAAAATTTTCGATTTTGGGCGTGGGCTCAAACGGCTCATCGTTCAAAAATCCCTGATAATCGATCAAAACAAAATCAGACGCTTTGACGGCCCGGCTTTCGCTCACTTTCTGTTTTTTTGCCATGGTTTTCTGAATCATATGAATCTGGGCATCGATCTCAGCATCAGAAACGGCATACCGATTTTTTTCAAGCGCCATGTCCTTGTAATCGATCTCAGGCAGTTCCGGTTTCACTTCAACGGTGATATCAAACACATAGTCTGAATCCGGATTCAATTCCGGCGGATCCAGCTGGGGTCCGCCCACAATGTTCAGATTGTGTTCCTGGATGGCTTCAACAAAGGAATCCTGGATCAAACGGGGGGCGACATCGGCATGAACGTCTTTGGAAAAACGGTTTTCAAGGACTTTTCTGGGAATTTTCCCTTTTCTGAACCCTTTGATGTCCGCTTTTTTCTTCAGTTCGTTGTATGCCTTGTCAAGCTCCTTCGCCACTTTTTCCTTGGGAATTTCAAAAGAGAGTACCTTTTTGACAGCGCTCTTGTCTTCGATTTTTACCTGCATTTTTTTGTCCTGTTACATTCCATTAATAGTGAACCATCTATATCCCGGGCCAAATGCAAACCATTTGCATAAATCTTGTGATGCATATCAAATCACACCATATCATACACCCAAATAATAAAGTTAACTAAAATAACGCTTATCCCATTCAGTGTCAAGAAAATTGCCCAAAAAAACGACTTGCGCCCCAGGTCTTAAAATGATATTAAAGCTGGTTATGTCTATTGAATCGGGGCGTAGCGCAGTCTGGTAGCGCGCCTGCTTTGGGAGCAGGATGTCGGGAGTTCAAATCTCTCCGCCCCGACCAATTATTACAGACCTCCGAATCGCCACTTTCTTTACCTGCCTGTCCTGTTTAAAAATTTTACATACATCTTGAAAAAACAATTCAAACCTTATATAAATACAAATTCCGGCCGGCAGACCGGATACAGATCGATTCTGATCGGTCGCCTTGTAACAGCAGGACATGAACCTCGTCAGGTCCGGAAGGAAGCAGCGATAAGTGATCTCTTCTGTGTCAAGGATCGATCCCGATCATGCAATTTCTCTGCATCTCCTGCCGGCCGGTTTATTTTTTCCCACCGTTTTTTATGTCTTGACATGCAATCAAACAGACTTACTTTTCAGCCATAATTTTAAAAACTAATTATTTGCCAATTGAATTTTAAAAATTTTTTTGGATCAGGAGAATACATTGGTACTGAAAGAAAAGTCCAGGGGAGAAACCAACAAGAAAGACCCTTCTCCCTTAAAGGAGACGGAATCGGCTGTAGAAGAAAAAGATACGGACGGTCTTGATTCCACTTCCCGGGAAACAGACATCGCTTCGCTGGAAGCAGCGCTTGAAGCTGAAAAGGATCGATTCATCAGACTTTCTGCAGAATTCGACAATTATCGAAAAAGAAAGCAAAGAGAAATTGACGAATTCAAAAAATTCGCCAATGAAATGGTTTTCAAACAATTTCTGCCGGTTGTGGACAACCTGGAACGGGCCATGGCCTCTGCTGAAAACAACCAGGATATTGAAACCCTGTTAAAAGGGGTCAAACTGACCCACAAAGAAATTCTGAAAGTATTTCAGGATTTCAATGTTAAACCGGTTCAGGCTGAAAACCAGCTGTTTGATCCGAGTTTCCATCAGGCCGTCACCCAGAAGGAAACCAATGAGGTTCCGGAAAATACGGTAACCGATGTACTTCAGACGGGATACCTGCTTCATGACAGATTGATCCGGCCCGCCATGGTTGTCGTTTCAAAATCAACAGGCAATGATACTGATAAACCCGAAGAAAAATAAAGATATATTGGAGGAAATGTTATGGGAAAAATAATCGGAATAGACCTGGGAACCACCAACTCCTGCGTCGCAATCATGGAAACCGGCGGAGAAGCAAAAATCATCACCAATGCGGAAGGCGGCCGGACAACGCCCTCCATTGTCGCCATCACTGAAGGCGGAGAACGGATTGTGGGCCAGACGGCAAAGCGGCAGGCCATCACCAATCCCGAAAACACCGTATTCGGCGTCAAACGCCTGATCGGCCGGAAATTCAACTCAAAGGAGATTCAAACCGACATCCCCAACCTGCCCTACAAGATTGAAGCGGCTTCCAACGGGGACACCCGGATCAACTTGAGGGGCAAGCAGTACAGCCCGGCTGAAATTTCTTCATTCATCCTGGCCAATATCAAAAAAACGGCTGAAGATTATCTGGGTGAAGAGGTCAAAGAAGCCGTCATCACCGTGCCGGCCTACTTTAATGACAGTCAGCGTCAGGCCACCAAAGATGCCGGCAAAATTGCCGGTCTGGAAGTCAAACGGATCATCAACGAACCCACGGCCGCTTCTCTGGCCTATGGACTGGACAAAAAAGGGGAAGAAAAAATTGCGGTCTTTGACTTGGGCGGCGGCACCTTTGATGTGTCCATCCTTGAAATCGGGGACGGGGTGTTTGAGGTGAAATCCACCTCCGGAGACACCCATCTGGGCGGTGAAGATTTTGATCTGAGAATCATCGAATACATTGCCAATGAATTCAAAAAAGATCAGGGCATTGATGTCCGCAACGATAAAATGGCACTTCAGCGGCTCAAGGAAGCGGCGGAAAAAGCCAAAATGGAACTGTCCAGCTCCACGGAAACCAACATCAATCTGCCGTTTATCACGGCGGATGCTTCCGGCCCCAAACATCTGGACGTCAGACTGACCCGGGCCAAACTGGAGTCTCTGGTAGCGGATCTGCTGGATAATCTGGAAGGTCCCTGCAAAAAGGCATTAAAAGAAGCCGGACTGGGCTCCGGCGGTGTGGATGAAGTGGTTCTGGTGGGCGGCATGACCCGTATGCCCGCCGTTCAGGAGCGGGTGGAAAAAACATTCGGTAAAAAACCCCACAAAGGCGTGAACCCGGATGAAGTGGTGGCCATGGGTGCGGCCGTCCAGGCCGGTGTCCTGCAAGGGGATGTCAACGATGTGCTGCTGCTGGATGTCACCCCGCTTTCCTTAGGGATTGAAACCCTGGGCGGTGTCATGACCAAACTCATTGAAAAGAACACCACCATCCCCACCAAGAAAAGCCAGGTGTTCTCCACGGCGGCTGACAATCAGCCGGCCGTGTCCATCCATGTGCTTCAGGGTGAACGGGAAATGGCTGCGGACAACAAAACCCTGGGCCGGTTTGAACTGGCCGATATTCCGCCGGCACCCCGAGGGGTTCCCCAGATCGAGGTGTCCTTTGATATCGATGCCAACGGTATTGTCCAGGTGTCTGCCAAAGACAAGGCCACGGCCAAAGAACAGTCCATCCGCATCACTGCCGCCTCCGGTCTGTCGGATGAAGAAATAGAGAAAATGGTCAAAGATGCGGAAATGCACGCAGAAGACGACAAAAAGAAACGGGTTCTGGTGGATACCCGCAACCAGGCCGAAGCCCTGGTGGACCAGACGGAAAAAACATTAAAAGAACACGGCTCTAAAGTAGATGAAGAAACCAGAAAAAATATTGAATCTGCTGTGGAAGCGTTGAAACAGGCCAAGGATTCCGATAATGTCGAAGACATCAAACAGAAAATCGAAACCCTGTCCCAGGCCTCTCACAAACTGGCTGAAGTGATGTACCAGCAGGCGGCATCCTCCCAGGACGGCGATGACAGCGGCAATGCCGGTGGATCCGCTGCCCAGGCAGATGATGATGTGGTGGATGCGGACTTTGAAGAGGTGGAAAAAGACAAATAACGCCCTTTTTTAAACCCATCGGGTTGAACATAATCCTGCCGTGGTCTATATTGATCCGGCAGGATTTTTTTTACCCCAACCCAAGGACAAAAGGTAAGACACGGGTGATGAGAATTACAGACATACTGACCCAGAACAGCCGGCTATACAGGGATAAAATCGCATTGGTGGAACGGATACCCGCCCGGTCCGCTCGAAAAGAGCTCACCTGGCATCAATTTTATACCATGTCCTGCCAACTGGCCAACGGGCTTTGGCAGCACGGCATTAAAAAATCAGATACTGTCGTACAACTGATGACCAACAATCTGGAATGGCTGCCCATTTATTTCGGAATTCTTTATACCGGCGCCTGGGCCGTGCCGTTGAATTTCCGGTTTGAATCAGACAAGATTCTGATGTGCGCCAGAACGGCCGAACCCAAAGCCTTTATTTTCGGGCCGGAATTCATTGAGCCCATTGACGGCATCCGGCAGGAGCTGGCCGACTGTGTCACCCTCTGGATCTTTGCAGGACCCAAAGAAACCTGCCCGGACTGGGCGGTTTGTTTTGATACATTCATTGCCGGCCAGAAAAAGGATCATCCCCCGGAGATCGATGCCGGGCCGGATGATGACGCGGCCCTGTATTTTACCTCCGGCACCACGGGCGCACCCAAAGCCGTGCTGATCACGCACCAGAATCTGACCCATGCCTGTGAAGTGGAAAACAGGCATCACGGCCAGACCCATGAGGATGTGTTTCTATGTATCCCTCCGCTGTATCATACGGGAGCAAAAATGCACTGGATGGGCAGTTTACTGATGGGGGGCAAATGCATTCTGCTCAATGGGGTGAAGCCGGAATGGATTCTGGAGGCAATTTCCGAAGAACAGTGTACCATTGCCTGGCTGCTGGTTCCCTGGGCCCATGATATTCTCATTGCCATAGAAAACGGCACCATTGATTTATCTAAATATCGGTTGGAACAATGGCGGCTCATGCACTCCGGGGCCCAACCCGTTCCACCCAGTCTTGTGGAGCGCTGGAAACAGTATTTTCCTTGTCAGGCATATGACACCAACTATGGGTTGACAGAATCCACGGGTCCCGGGTGTATTCACTTGGGCATAGAAAACAGCCACCACGTCGGCCCCATCGGTAAGGCCGGGTACGGGTGGGAAGCTAAAATCGTGGACAAGCAGGGCAACCATCTGTTTGCCAATGAAACCGGAGAACTGATCGTCCGGGGCCCCGGCGTCATGAGAGCCTATTACAAAAATGATCTTGCCACAAAAGAAGCACTCAAGGATGGGTGGCTTTACACCGGTGACATTGCCAGGTATGACAAGGATGGATTCATCTGGCTGGTGGACCGAAGAAAAGACATGATCATTTACGGGGGAGAAAACATTTTTCCCAATGAAATCGAAAATTTTTTTCTTACCCATGAAAAGATCAAAGACATTGCCGTTATCGGAGTGCCGGATGAACGGCTCGGGGAGATTCCCGCCGGCATCATCAGTGTCAAACCCCATTGCATGATCTGCGAACAGGATATCTTGGATTTTCAGCAGGCATTGCCCCGGTATAAACGGTTAAGAAAAATATTTTTTGGCGATGTCCCCCGAAATCCCACCGGAAAGATTGAAAAACCCAAGCTTCGGCGCCTGTATGCGGAAGACAAACGAAAAGACCCGCAAAAACTGATGCATTAAAACAAGGAAATTCATTGTGAAATTGTTTCGAATTTTTTTTATTGTCCTGTTGTCTTTTGGATGGATCCACGGGGCAGCCGCCTCAGACAACCGTCCCCTGGCACAAACCGTTTTAGACGGGCTTGAAAATCAGTATGCCGGCCGCAGTTTCTTTGCTGAATTCAAACAAACTTCAATTCTGACCGCACTGGACATCAGCGAAACCGCTTCAGGCAAAGCCTGGTTCAGCCATCCCGGAAAAATGAAGTGGCAGTATCTGGCACCCGAACGCCATGATATCATCACCAACGGCCAGACCCTATGGATTTTCAGGCCGGATGAAAATCAGGTCATGATCGGCGATGCAGCCCCGTTTTTTGCGTCCGGTGCCGGTGGGGCGTTCTTATCGGACATCTCAAAAATCAGAGACAATTTTTCGGTATCTGTGACTGAAACCACGGACCAGTGGGTGGAACTGCAGCTGGATGCCCCTCCGGAAAATACAGAAATCCAATCCATCCGCATCCAGGTGAACAGAACCGATTTTCAGATTCAGACCGTCACCACGGTGAACACTGCCAAAGATATCACCCGGTTTGAACTCAGCGATATCCAATTTCAGGACATGCCCGATCACTGGTTTGAGTTTGAGATTCCTTCGGGAACCCACATCATTGACATGAATTAAAACGCAAGATTAAAGGAAAATATCCATGAAACAACTGATCCGGGATCTGGCCCGCCAAAAAAACGCCATCATTCTGGCCCATAACTACCAACCCCCGGAGATCCAGGACATCGCGGATCTGTGCGGTGATTCTCTGGAGCTGAGTATCAAGGCCGCAAAAACCCGTGCAGATATCATCGTTTTCTGCGGGGTCCATTTCATGGCGGAGACGGCCGCCATTCTGTGCCCGGAAAAAACCGTGATTCTGCCCAACCCGGAAGCCGGCTGCCCCATGGCGGATATGGTGACACCGGAGGCGTTGAGCGCCAGAAAAAAGGCGTTGGGAAACATCCCGGTCATCACCTATGTCAACTCGTCTGCCGCGGTCAAGGCCGTATCTGATATCTGCTGCACCTCGGCCAATGTGATCGATGTGGTCAATGCCCAGTCCGCAGATGAGGTGCTCATGACACCGGACAAAAACCTGGCACAATATGCAGCCGGCCACACGGACAAAACAATCCATTTATGGGACGGGTTCTGCCCGTTTCACAACAATCTGACCCTGAAAGATGTGGCAGACGCAAGGCAGAAGCACCCGAATGCGCTGTTCATGGCCCATCCGGAATGTCCGCCCGAAATCCTGGCTTTGGCCGACACCATCCAGTCCACCTCCGGTATGATCCGGTACGCAAAAAACAGCGCTCACCGCCAGTTTATCATCGGTACGGAAGTCGGGCTGCTGTATCCCATCTCAAAAGCCAACCCGGACAAGCAGTTTTTTCCGGCATCCGAAAAAATGCGGTGCACGGATATGAAAAAAATCCGTCTGCAAGATATCAAAAACAGTCTGGAAACCCTGTCAGGAGAAATCAAGGTCCCGGAAGATATCCGAAAAAAAGCCCTGGGCGCGGTACAGAAAATGATCCATCTGGTCTGACATTCAAAAGGCCGGCATGGGGTCATGCCGGCCTTTGATTCATGGGTGCAGCAAAAAATCGACAAAAGCGATCACATGTTTTCGTAAACTTCGTCCGGGATATCGGCATTGGTATAAAAATTCTGAACATCATCACAATCATCTAAGGCCTCCATGAACCGAACCATCTGCTCGGCCTCCTTGCCCGTGACTGCGGTCATGGTCTGGGGAATCATGGTGATTTCCGCCATCTCACAGGCAATTTGTGCTTTGTCCAGAGCGTTCTTCACGGCATCGAACTCCGCGGGTTCCGTGATCACCTCATACACATCCCCTTCATCTTTGATGTCCTCGGCACCGGCATCTAAAGCGACTTCCATCAGGGTATCCTCATCCATCCCCTCCTTGTTGACGGCGATCAGTCCTTTTTTATCGAACATCCAGCCCACACACCCGTCCGTTCCCACATTGCCCCCGGCTTTGGAAAACATGTATCTGACATCGGCGATGGTCCGGTTCCGGTTGTCTGTGAGGCATTCCACCATCACGGCCACGCCACCCGGGCCGTATCCTTCATAGATGATTTCCTCGTAGTTCACCCCTTCCAGTTCGCCTGTGCCTTTTTTGATGGCCCGTTCAAAATTATCCTTGGGCATGTTCTGGGCTTTGGCTGCGGTAAGGGCCTGGCGCAATCGGGGGTTGGCTTCCGGATCTCCGCCGCCCATGCGGGCTGCCACCGTGATCTCCTTGATCAGCTTGGTGAAAATCTTCCCCCGTTTTTTATCGGCCGCCCCTTTTTTGTGTTTGATGGTCGACCATTTGCTGTGTCCTGACATGAATCCACTCCTTACATTATGTTGCTCGTTTTTGTTTTGCGATAATATATATTTCTTTGCTCTGTTTTCTGCAACTTTCCGGTTTAAAAACCCGGCATTCCGCAAACCGTTTTTTCACCTGTTTTTCAAACCGGGCAAAGTCATTGCCTTGAAAAATCTTGCACACAAAATGGCCTTTTTCCATCAGAAAACGATCCACCGTTTCCAGTGCCATGCGGCACAGTTCAAAAGAACGAAAGGCATCCACATCTTTTCTGCCCGTGGTGGCCGGTGCCATGTCCGACAGCACCACCGCACATCCGGCAATCTGATCAAAAAATGACTCATCCGTCATTTCAAGGATATCTGCTTGAATCGCAGACACATGTTTTGGCAGATCAATGGTGACGGCCTGAATATCAATACCGAAAACCCGACCGTTCGGGCCTGTCTGCTCTGATGCATACAACAGCCAGGATCCGGGCGCACATCCCAGATCCAGCACCACATCCGCTTTTTTGATCACATGAAATTTCTGCTGAATCTCTTTGAGTTTGTACACGGACCGGGCCGGATAATTTTCCGCTCTGGCCTGCCGGGTGAGGTGATCTTCCCATTTTGAACCGCCGACCCCCCCGGACCGGTTCCCTGATTTTGTCCCGCGTTTTTTAGCTGCCAAACAATACCTCCATGGCTTCTTTTAAAAATCGGACACTTTCGATGGTCATGCCGCGAACTTTTGACAATTGCTTTAATGCGGAAGCCGGCACCAGACAGGTGGTAAATCCCATTTTTGCGGCTTCCTTGATCCGGGCCTGGGCGTGACTTACCGCCCGGATTTCACCGGTCAGGCCGATTTCTCCGATCAATGTGGTGTTTCCGGGAACGGGTTTGTCCAGAAAACTGGCTGCCAGGGCCGCTGCAATGGCAAGATCTGCAGACGGTTCCACAATCCGGACCCCGCCGGTGACGTTCATGAACAGATCCAGCCCGGACAGATTCATTCCCAGACGTTTTTCCATGACCGCCACGATCAATGCCACCCGCTGGATATCCAGTCCGAGCACGGTGCGCCGGGGATTGCCCAGGCTGGAGGTGGAGACCAGTCCCTGGATTTCCACCAGAATGGGCCGGGTGCCCTCCATACAGGCCGTGACCACGGATCCCGGGGCCACGGAGGTCCGTTCAGCCAGAAACACGGCCGATGGATTGGGCACTTCCACCAGCCCTTTTTCCCGCATTTCAAACACCCCGATTTCATTGGTGGACCCGAACCGGTTTTTCACGGCCCGCAATATTCTGAACACATGGCTTTTGTCACCTTCAAAATACAACACCGTGTCCACCATATGCTCCATGATCCGGGGACCGGCAATGGCCCCGACCTTGGTCACATGCCCCACCAGAAAAATCGGGGTACCGCTGGATTTGGCCAGATGCATGAACCGCATGGCCGCCTCCCGGATCTGGGTGACGCTGCCCGGGGTGGAATTGACGTCCGGCTGGAACACGGTTTGAATGGAATCGATGACCACTGCATCATAGGCGGTTTTCGCCATCATGGCGGCAATGGCGTCCAGATTGGTTTCCGAAACGATCAATAAAGAGGGGCAGCACCCTTTTTCAAGGCGCTGCCCCCGCATGGAAAGCTGGCGAATGGATTCTTCGCCGGATACATACAGGCAGGTTTTACCCGATTGCGCCAAAGCGGACAATACCTGGAGCATAAGCGTGGATTTGCCGATGCCCGGATCACCGCCGATGAGCACCAGGGAGCCGTCCACGACCCCGCCGCCCAGGACCCGGTCGAACTCGCTCATCCCCGTGCAGATCCGCAATGACCGGCTTGTCTTCACGGAATCGATGGGAACGGGTTCTGCCGTCAACAAAGATCCGGAATTTCCGGCTGGTTTTGAAACCTGCCGCTCCTGTACCAGGGAATCCCAGTCCCCGCAGTCCGGGCACCGCCCCATCCATTTGAATGTCTGGCTGCCGCAGGTCTTACATCGATATATCAGCTTGTCCTTGTTTTTCACTCAAGATTCTTTTTCGTTGCACCATTTAAAATGAAACGAATATATCACAAAGAGGGAACCCGTATCAATGTTAATTCACATACCTGTGTTGTCTGCCGGGCAGTGAATTCTAAGGACCTGCGGCTGGCGCATGGTTTGTTTTTCTGACGGTTAAACGATATTCAGCTCGATGTACAGCTGATTTTTGGCAAAGCGTTCAAATTCAAAACAGCTTAAATCCAGGGTTTTGTATTTTCCATAAGTGATCAGTTCTGAAATCCCCCGGCCCGCGCCCGGTCCCTGCTGAAGTCCATGACCGCTGAACCCGTTGATGAACATGAAATTTTTCACTGTCGGATGGGCTCCGATAATGGCATTCTGATCCTTGATGTTGTATTCATAATGACCGGCCCAGGATGAAATCCGCTTGATGGCATCAAACGCAGGCACCCGTTCCGCCAGAATCGGCCACAACGTTTCTTCAAACACGGAATAATCCATGTCAAAATCATCACAATCCGGATCATTGTCCGCTTCCGGAGAGATCCCGCAGATGAAATGCTGTCCTTCGGGCCGGAAATAGGCCCCGGACGGATCCACTACCAAAGGACAGTTGGGCAGCTGGGAATTGCATTTGTACAAAAAGACAAACCGTTTCCGGGAACGGACCGGCAGATCATCAATACCGGCCATTTCAGCCACATGTGCGGCTTTGGGCCCGGCAGCATTGACAAACATGCCGCCGTTGATTTTTTTTCCGGAACTCAGCTGCACGGCCGTGATTTGATCCCCGGTCCGCTCAATACCCACCACTTCATCGTTCAGATAGGTGACCCCGAGACTTTTGGCTTTGTTTTTGAACCCCATGGTAAAGCAATGGGGATCAAACCATCCTGAATCCGGAATATTGTAGGAGCCGGCAACAATATCCTCCACATTGAGCCATTCAAACGTTTGTTTTAACTGGTCTTTTTCCAGAATTTTAACATTGGCCCCGGCCGCAATCTGCGTCTTGTGATTCTGCATCAGCACGGGCATGCCGGCATCCGTCGCTAAAATCAGATACCCGTTTTCCGTAAAATCCACGTTCACGGGATCATCGTTTTCCACTTGCAGATAGGAATTGATATTTTTGATGAATTCAGCACCGAATTTGGACAACTGGATATTTTCCGTGTTGGAAAACTGCTGCCGGATACCGCCGGCAGACAGGCATGTGGATGATTTGGCATAGGTGGGATCTTTTTCAATCACCAGCACTTTTCCGTTGAAATCCGGATTGGCGGCAAGAAAATAGGCGGTTGCACTTCCCATGACGGCCCCGCCGATAATTACCACATCATATGTTTCCATAGTTTTCCCCTTTGAAATTGATTTAAATTCTGCCATTACACGCATGGCGTGACTTTTTAATATTTTTATGGTATACCAAAAAAATTTCTATTGTCAATATATTATTTTTACTATTTATATGTGATATGCTCCTTAAAAATTAATGGATTATTCATTTAAAACTGACAAAAAATGAATCAAAAAATTTATCATACCCTGCGGGAACGAATCATTTTCCTGGCATACAACCCGGGTCAGATTCTCAAGGAACAGGCCCTGGCAGAAGAATTCGGTGTCAGCAGAACCCCGTTGCGCACGGTGCTGTTTCGTCTGGAATGGGAACATCTGCTTAAAATACTGCCCCGAACCGGTATCCAGGTATCTGAGCTGGAGCTCAATACCATCACCCACCTGTTTCAGGCCCGGCTGGAACTGGAATCCGTCATCGGGGTCATGGCAGCAGAACGGTTTAACAAGGCACACTTCAACCGGCTGGAACAACTGACCCACAGGTGCCGGGATCTGGTGGCCCATCATGATCCGGAAAAGCTGGCCCGACTGGATATGGATCTGAAACATCTGTTCCACGATGCCGCAGGAAATCCGTTTTTAACGGAGATGTCGGACCGCTTTTATGTACTGACGTTTCGTCTGTGGTATTTCAATCTGATGAAGATGGATGCCCATGGCTGGCATACGGAAAGCCTTTGCCTGGAATCGGATCTGCTGGCATTGACCGACCTTCTGGCAAAAGCGTCTCCAAACGTCGTGGGCAAGGCCAGAAAAACCCAGCTTTTAGACCATGTGGAACGGATCCGCAATACGTTTCTGGGACTGTCCCATACCTGACATTGGGGAAAAAAGTTTGAAAACCATATTGAAAACCGCCTGGCATGCACCACCTTGACAGGCCCGGATGCCCTGTCTATAATACTGAAACAAGTAATTCAGGAGACTGGATGAATCCACGAATTCCCAAGATAGGTGTTTTTCTTTTTTTTCTGCTGCTTCTGACTGCCACGGTTTGGGCCGATCCGAACGGGACAGCCCCCCGGACAAAACCGGCAGGCATCATTAAAACCCTTACCGGAAACGTATATATCCATCGAAATGAGACACGGATCAAGGCCGAACCGGACATGCCGATATTAGAAAAAGATCTCCTTATAACAAAAAAAAACGCCCACGCCGGAATTGTTTTCACGGACGGTACCGTTATCACCGTCGGCCCGGAATCAATTTTTGAAATGGCGGCGTTTGTTTTCAAGCCGGATGAAAATCAGTATGACTTTTCATTTTACATGGAAAAGGGAACCGCTATTTACAATTCAGGAGAAATCGGGCGAATTTCCCCCCAGTCCGTCAAAGTGAGGACCCCTAAAGCAACCATAGGTATCCGGGGCACCCGGTTTGTGGTGGATTTATAACAGATGATCACGATACGCCAGGTTCTTATCTTGTTTTGTATTTTTATCCTGATTCTTGGATGTGGCACAAAAAAACAGGCCAAATCGATTCTTCTGCCCCAGGAGAACGGCGAAACCGGCAAAATCGTTATAAGAAGCGACACTTCCGGCATCATGCTGGACAAACCCTATACCGAAGCGGTCTATCATGCGGCAACGGGCGGATTTATCACCCGGCAGACCGATCCGGAAGAAACCGGGCAGATTTACGGCCCGCTTCTGGCAGCTGAACCTGATATGCCCGATTCTGCGGACCTGGCCCCGGACAGCAGAACAAACATACCGATCATTCAGGAAATGATCAGACAACCGTGATGGAGTCCCCGCCTAAAATAGAACTGTCGAGAAGAATTCGCACCATCTGGGCAGGAACGATACTGATGATCACGCTGATCATCGCTCTGGCCGCATCTTCTGAAAACGGTTTTCTGCAATCTTTGGATCATTTTTTTTATGACCGGTATATGCGGATGGGCGCGTCCTCTGCGCTCCGGTCAAACGATGAAAATCAAATCACCATCGTGGACATCGATGAACCCAGCCTGGCCGCCGTGGGCCAATGGCCCTGGCCCCGATACCGGCTGGCCCGCCTGATCCGGCTGATCCATCAGTCCGAACCCCGGGCCATGGCACTGGATATTTTGTTTCCTGAACCGGATCAGACCTCACTTCAAAATATCATCCAGCGGCTTGAAACCGATCTCAATGTCCACCTGCCCGTGACAGATATGCCCCGGGGAATGGAAAACAATGATATTTTCTTTGGCTCCGTGCTGGCTGAAACCCCCATGGTGGGGGCCCGGTTTTTTCATTTTAATCATACCGGCAAAGGAGGGGTGTGCAAACAAACCACCGTTGAAATCACGGATCCGGACAACCTGCTATCCCTGCACCAGGCCACCGGGGCTTTGTGTAATACCCCGGCCATTGAAACCCGGCTGAAAAATACGGGATTCATCAACAGCCAATATGACCTTGACGGACTGTTGCGCCGAATCCCCCTCTTGATTCGGTACGGGTCACAGATTTTTCCCCATCTCTCTCTGGCTTTGTTCCTGGAGGCTCAGGGCATTTCCACTACCCGGGTGATCCAGACCCGGACCGGTCCCTGTATTGCGGCAGGCACCTGTCAAATCCCTGTCACCCGTGAAGGATATGCCGCCATCCGCTTCACCCGGCCCGGATTTTCCTTTTCCTATCTGTCTGCCGTGGATATTTTAAACCGCCAGTTTGAAAAATCAGACCTCCGGGACCGCATTGTGCTTGTGGGATCTTCAGCCATGGGATTGAACGATATTCACCAGACCGTGCTTGATCCACATTTTCCGGGCGTTGAAATCAGTGCCGTGGTGGTTGACAATATCCTGAAAAACAACCTGATCATTCTGCCGGCATGGGCCGGGGTGCTAAAGGGTGTTGCCTGTATGCTCACCGGCCTGTTCATGGGGGGATTGTTTTACCGGTTCATTGGGCCGGGCATGCTGTTTTCAGCCAGTCTGGCATGGGCCGCCGGCCTGACCGGTGCCAGCCTGATCGCCTATCGGGAAGCGTCCGTGTTTATCTCCCCGGCAGCCCCGATTGTGACAGTTCTGATTTTGTTTTCCCTGATTTCTCTTTGCCGGTTCGCCATGGAAAAACGGGCCGCATTCACCTGGTATCGGCAACTGTCTTCCGCCCAGCAGTTGACCATGGAAGCCATGGTATCCATGGTGGAAACCCGGGACCCGGAAACCGGAGAACATATTGTCAGAACCCAGCATTACGCCCGGGCCATTGCGGAACATCTCAGGGATACGGGTTTTTTCAAAGAGATCCTGACGGAAAAATTTATTAAAAATCTGTTTTTATCCGTGCCCCTGCATGATATCGGCAAGGTGGGAACCCCGGACAGAATCCTGCTCAAACCCGGCCGGCTCACACAAGAAGAGTTTGAGATCATGAAACTCCATGCCAAGCACGGCAGAACAATCATCACCCGGGCAGCCAAAGACCACCAGGGAAGTAATTTTCTGGCGCTGGGGTCCCAGATCGCCGGCACCCATCATGAAAAATGGAACGGCAAAGGCTACCCGTCCGGTCTGGCCGGCACACAGATTCCTTTGGCCGGCAGAATCATGGCCATTGCCGACGTATATGATGCATTGATCAGTGAACGATGCTACAAACCCCCATTTTCCCATGACAAAGCCATGGCCATTATTCTCGAAGAAAAAGGGAACTCATTTGACCCCGTCATCGTGGATGCCTTCTGCCAGATTGAAGACAAAATCCTTGAGATTGCCCGTGCGTTTCAGGACACGGAAGAATATCCCGCCTGAAATATAACCAGAGACAGCTGTAACCCATGTTTTTCACATCAATGACAGCTGTCTTTTTTGTCTGTCCCTTATGTTTCTACCCTTTGTGCACGGTGACCTGGGGAAACGGAATTTCAATGTCGTTCTCGTCAAACAACTGTTTGATGGTTTTGAGCAGGTCAAATCGGGTGGCCCAGTAATCAGCGCTGTTCACCCAGGGACGTACCACAAAATTCACGCTGGAATCCGCCAGTTCAGACACGGCAATGGTGTAGGCAGGATCCTTTAAAATACGATCATCGGATTGAATAATCTTTTCCAGGATCTGCCAGGCTTTTTCAATATCTGATCCGTACCCGATGCCGATCACCAGATCGATGCGGCGGGTATCATACCCGGAAATATTTTTAATGACATCATTTAAAATTTTACCATTGGGCACCAGAATCTTGATATTGTCCGGTGTGGCCAGGGTGGTGGTAAACATCTGAATGTCCTTGACCGTGCCGGCAACCCCGCCGGCTTCAATATAATGCCCGGTTTTGAACGGATGCAGGATCAGGATAAGAACCCCTGCGGCAAAATTGGCCAAAGACCCCTGAAGGGCCAGACCCACGGCCAGACCGGCCGCACCGATCACGGCAATGAACGAAGCCGTCTGTATGCCGAATTTTGCCAGCGCCGCCAGGACAGTAAATGCCAGAATACCGAAATAAACCAGGCTGCCGCAAAAAGAGGTCACGGATGGATCAACGCTGGAACGGTCCATGAGCTTCTCAATGATCTTTCTGCCGATACCTGCAGCAATCCGACCCAGAATCAGAATAATTATGGCACCGATAATATTCAGCCCATATTTGGTTAAAAACAACACCATCTGCTCCATGTAATTTTCCATGACCTGTCTCCTTGTGTTATCAATTGCGTGAAAAGCGGATCACGCACCCCTGATCCGGGATACCGTGCAACGGAGTACCGACTCTCTTTTTATCGAGTGGCAACGACAAAATCAACCATGAAAAGGGAAAACTGCTGTAAATTCTGGAAAAAAAATCAAATTTATAGTATGCCCCTTTCCAGGCCCGTGACCCCCAAACAATTTTTATTTCAGGGAGACAGACTGGTGGATATCAAGGACGATCCCAACCCGGTACAGATTCTTGTGGTGGATGATGATGAAGCCATCCGGGATGCACTCAAGGAGATTCTGGAAGATGATTATGATGTCACCTGCGCAAAAAGCGGACCTGAAGCGCTTTCAAAGATCCGTTCACACAGATTTGATCTGATTTTTCTGGATATTGTGATGCCGGAAATGGATGGCATTGAAACTTTGAGACAGATCAAGCAGATTGATCTGGACCTGGATGTCATCATGGTTTCAGCCGTTGACCGGGCCCAGGAAGCCACGGATTCCCTGAAACTGGGGGCATATGACTATATCACCAAGCCGTTTGACCATGAGATCATTCTGAACCGGGTGGAAAAAATCGTGGACCGTCAGTGTTTGGCCAGAGAAGTTCGGTATCACCGATCCCAGGTGGCGGCCGGTGCGTTTGAGCCGAAAATCATCACCCAGTCCCCCCATATGACCGCTGTGTTCCAGCTCATGGAAAAGGTGGCCGGATCGGGCAGCAACGTGCTGATCACCGGCGAAAGCGGCACGGGCAAAGAGCTGATCGCCCAGGCCATCCACAATTTAAGCCCTCGGAAGGAAAAACCGTTTGTGGCCATCAACTGCGCGGCCATTCCATCGGAACTGATGGAAGCCGAACTGTTCGGCCATGAAAAAGGGTCGTTTACCGGGGCATACCGCCAGACCACGGGAAAATTCGAGTTTGCCCACCAGGGCACGGTGTTTCTGGATGAAATCGGCTGCCTCAAACCGGAATTCCAGGCCAAACTGCTGCGGTTCATCCAGGAACGGGAATTCGCCCGGGTGGGCGGCAACCGGACCATCAAGGTGGACATCCGGATCATCGCCGCCACCAACACCCGGCTGGATGAAATGATCAAAACCAGGGCGTTCAGAGATGACCTGTATTTCAGACTCAATGTGGTCCCCGTGGACCTGCCGCCTCTGCGAAAAAGAAAAGGGGATGTGCCAGTGCTGGCCGGATATTTTCTGGACCGGTTCAACCGCAGGATGAACAAACATATCACCGGCATCACTCCCGGCGCCCTGGCCGTGCTGGAGGACTACCCCTGGCCGGGCAATATCCGGGAACTGGAAAACCTGATGGAGCGGCTGGTGGTGCTGGGGTCCGACCACCAGCCCATTGATGAAAAAGACCTGCCCTTTGATTTGCTGTTCCATACGGATTCCGGCCGGGAAGCCGCGGAAGCGGCCCGGGAGAGCAAAGGCCTGATCCAGGCCCGCCAGACCTTTGAACGGCATTATATCCTGCGGGCATTGAAGAGCTGCCACTGGAACCAGACCCAGACGGCCCAGGTGCTGGGCATTCACAGAAACACCCTGATTCAGAAAATCAAGACCCTGGATCTGATGCCGGATCAGAAGGAAGGGACAGACAGCACGGATCGATCCCCGGCAGACGAACCGTGAAACAGGTCCCCTCGTGCTCACGGCTGGTCACACTGATCCGGCCTCCGTGTTCCGTGATCACCTTATGGGTGATGGCCAGGCCTAAGCCCGTGCCTTTGGCCTTGGTGGTGAAAAACGGGTTAAAGATATTGTCGACCATCTCCGGGGACATGCCGTGCCCCGTATCCCTGAATTCCAGCATCACTTGGTCCTGATTCCGGGAAACTGATACCTGGAGGGTGCCGCCCCCGGGCATGGCCTGGGCCCCGTTCTGAAGCAGGTTGATAAACGCTTTTTCCAGCTGGTCTGCATCTGCCTGGACCCATGCGGGATCATCCGAAAGATCCGCCTGAAAAAAAATGTCCCGGCCGTTGAAATCCGTTTCCAGCAATGTGGTGCAATGGGTCACCAGGGCACTGATATCTGTGGGCTTGAGCCGGTAACGGGGGGGCCGGGACAGCTCCAGCATTTCTTCGATCAGGGTATTGAGCCGATTGATCTCTCTGGGAACGGTCTGCTGGAACTTTTCCAGAAATCCGGGTTTTTTCAGTTTTTTAGGCAGCAGGGCCACAAAGGTTTTAATGGCGGAAAGTGGATTGCGGATTTCATGGGCCATACCCGCAGCCAGAATGCCTAAGTCCGCCAGCCGCTGGGCCTGCCGGACCTGGGCCTCAAGGCGCTTTAACGCGGTGATGTCGGTCAGAGAAAAAATGATCTCCCGGGACGCTTTGTTCCGGGTTTCCAGGACCCCGGCATTGACCAGAATCACAGTCTCTTTTTTTCCGACATAAGTTCCCAGCTCCCGCTGCTTTTCCACAGACGGGTCCGCCAGTACCTCCCGGATATACACGGCCATCTGGGACTCCGGATCCATCAGATCCCATACCGGCTTTGACCGGACAAGCCGGGCCGCCGGTATTTCCAGAATGCGCCGGGCCGCCGGATTCACTGTGGTGACCCTTCCTGCCATGTCAATGGCCAACAGCCCGTCCCCCATGGTGACCAGGACCTTTTCCATGTATTGCTGCCACCGCCGGATCTCCTGGAGCTGTTCCTCCAGTTTTTTCTTCTGGGCCAGAATTTCCTGGATCATGAATGAAAAATTGGTTGCCAGGATTTCCACTTCATCCCGGGTACGGGGGGAAATCTGAAACGTCAGATCCTGTTTGGCCGCATCCATGGTGGTGGCGGCCAGTTTTTCCAGGGGCCGGGTCACCCGCCGGGCCATCCAGTCGGAGATCAGTATCCCGGCTCCCAGAGCAATGACCCCCAGCACACCGATGATCCAGCGGGTTTGCCGAATCTGCTGCTGCATCAGGCCCAGAGACAGACAGACCCGGATCGTTCCCCAGCGGGCCTGGGAATCCGGCAGGACCACCGGGACGGCAACATGCAGGACTGGTCGACCGGATTTTTTCTGATTTTGGGTCACCACCAGGGGGGTTGTCGCAGCCATCGCTTCCCGGCTGATCTCATCCGTGAGGATCCGGTTCTGGAGATCCGGCCGACGGCTGTATCCGGCAACCCGGCCCTCTTTGTCATAAAATATCACATACAGGATATCGGAAATATCCACCACCTGGTTGGCCAGTTTTTCCAACGCCACATAATTGTAGGTGATGAAGTGATCTCTGGAAACCGCAGCCAGGTTCCGGGCGATATCCATCCCCTGTTTTTCAATACGGCCCTGAATGGTTCGGGTCTGAAGCGACCCCAGCACCAGGGCCAGGGTCCCGAGAAGCAGAATCAGCATCAATGAGCTGATGAGCATGAACCGGTAGCGCAAGGGCAAAGATGCCGGTTTTTTCACATATCACCCCGTGTTTCTTTGACTCACGGCATGGCCGAAGGATCCAGCCATACCTGGTTGAGGGGCATGGCATGGGCTCCCAGGGCACTGACCTGAATCCCTCTGACATCGGGCTGATACACCCGGTCCACGCTCATATAAAACAAGGGAACCAGCGGCAGGGATGCGGTTATCTGCGCTTCGGCTTTCTGATAAACTTCGGCCCGGGCCAGGGGATCGATGGTTTCCCGGGCCTGTCTGAGCAGGTCATCCGTGACCGGATCATGATACTGCATGAAATTGTTGGGGGAGCCGGACGCAAACAGCGGGTGGAGAATGCTGTCCGGATCAGGCATGTCCGCAAACCAGGCATACCGGTAGAGCTGCACGGCATCGGACCGGATATAGGTTTCAAACTCGGCCCAGTCCGTGATGTACCGGACCCGGACACCCACCCCCAGTTTTGCCCAGAAAGCTTTAATCATCTCCATTTCCGCCGCCACCCGGGAAGTCTGGAATGCCGACACCAGCTCCAGTTCCGGCACCTGATCCAGCCCGTCTGCCAGGGCCTGGTCCAGATGCTGCCGGGCAAGATCCGGGTCATTGTCCGGCAGCGGGGAAGCCGGGCTGTAACCGGGCATGCCCGGGGGCAGAATGGTCCTGGCAATGTCAAACTGCCCGTTGTAAACCTGGGCCACAAAAGCGGTCCGGTCAATGGCCGCAGACAGGGCTTTGCGGAATTCCGGATGTGTCAGGTGGGGGTGATCGCAGTTCATGCCGTAAAAAAACAGGCTCAGGGAGGGCCGGTGAAACCACTGCACATCTGCCTGATCCGCCAGTTTTTCCCTGACATCGCCGTAGACCGCCATTTCGTCAATTTTCCGGTGTTGAAAATCCGCCAGAACGGCTGGGTCCTGGCCACCGGCATAGATCTTGAAATGAATCCCCTCCAGGAGGGCGGGCTCTCCGAAATACCCGTCGAACCGCTCCAGATCGATGGACCGGTCCGGGTCCCATTTCACAAACCGGAACGGCCCGGTTCCCAAAGGATGTCTGGCAAATTCGGATGTTGAGTCCTCCACAATTTTTTGGGGCAATATCGCCACCTCATGCATGCCCAGGGCGGTAAGCAGCGGCATATGGGGAGAAACCAGGCGGATTTCCACGGTGTGGGGATCAATGACCGTCAACCCCTCGACCCGGTCCTGGTCCTGACTCCGGAACGCTTCCGCCCCGGTGATCTTCATCAGATGGGGCAAAACCGACGGCGCTGGATTCAGCCGCAGGCGCCGGGAGATGGAAAACACCACATCCGCCGCTGTCACGGGATCGCCGTTGTGAAACCGGGCATTTTCTCGCAGTGTAAACCGGTACACCCGGCCCTCGGCTTCCACCTGCCAGGTCCGGGCCAGGGCCGGCAGTACGGTCAGATAGGAATCAAACCGGACCAGGCCCTCAAACACCTGCCTGACAACCGCAGCACCATACTGATCCTTGACCCGGGCCGGGTCCAGGGTCTCAGGATTGTTCCACAACGGCATCCGGTAGATACCGCCATGGACCGGGGCCGCGCTTTCCGGCTCATTTCCGGGATGAGCCGCTTCTTCCGGGCCGGAGCAGCCGGCCATAATCCATCCCATCAGGAACAACCCCAGGATGACACCAAACAGGGTCTGAAAACCTTTCATGCGCTCTCCCTTGCCTACCGGTTTTTTTATGAAGCAAAAACCTATCACACTAAAATTGTGAAAGCAAGATTTCCAGATGCCCATAAAAAACAGAAACCCGGCCATAATCTGGCCGGGTTTCTGTTTTCAGCATCTGTCTGTCAAAAACGTATTTTAAAATCTACCAGGGTCCTCCTCCGCCTACTGCCAGTGCCGGCAATGCATATCCAGCCACGATCATTCCGATAACCAGTACGTTGATCCACAGATGTTTCATTTCAGGTCTCCTTTTTGGGGTTTGGTATTATTGCATCTTTCAATTGTCTTTACCTATACCCCATAGCAAGGCCTGGACCAGGTTCAAAAATCGATCACAATTTTATATAACCTGTTTAAATCAAAGAGAAAATTCATTTAATTCCCAGGCAGGCGCCTGATTTTTTTCTTCAGGTTTGCACATCTTCATGTGCACCTGATTCAGGTGGCACGAAAAACAGAGGCCGGAAACCTGAAAGCCGGAAACAAGGTGGGTTTATGCCAGGAACCTTCCACCCCCATACCCTCTTGCACACAGATCTGTGCACATTGCCCGGTTTTATGTGCAGGTTCTTTTATTCACGATTACAAATGGTTATGAAAAATATTTTGATGCTTACTGAAAAACAGCCCATGAATCCGGGCAATCCCGTCTCTGCCCCCCTTGCACACCTTTTGTTCGAAACAGATATTCACCTTGGAATCAGACAGTTACAATCAAAGCATCCTGCCGCGGGTTCCGGCACACTATTTGCGACAATCAAATTCGTTGCAACTGAAAAAGGGGATTCACAGGAGGCCATCCATTGATTGTCAGCATGCCGGAATTTCAGGAAAACAATTCACTGATCAGCGGAAAGCCACAGGCATATGAACCAGCAGATTTGTGTGATTTTCTCAGGGGCCGCAGCCCATGGCATTACGATTCTCTTCCCATGGGGTATCTCACCCTGGACAAAAGAGGAAGGATTGTGGATATCAACCGGGTGGCAGCCGGGATACTGGGTTTTTGCAAAAAAGAGTTGATGGGCAAAGATTTTTTCACCCTGCTGGACCCTGAAGACCTGAAAATCATGGAAAAAAACGAGTACGGTCTTCAGGATATGAAGAGCGCTTCACAGATAAATTTGCGCATCCGGACAGTCAGCGGCAGAACCTGGATCAAGGCATTTGCGATGGAAACTGATTTATCAGATCACCAGGCACTGTCCCTGATTTTCACAGACATTACCACCCAGAAACAGACGGAAAAAGAACTGGGCTGGCAACTGCGTGTGACCCGGGAAATGGATGCCATCACAGAGGCCATCACCCAGCAAGACCCGGATTACAGCCGGATCTCCCGGATCGTTTTGACCGCTGCCGCCGACCTGACACAAAGCGCCAACGCATTCATGGCCAGGATTTCCGAAACCTCTCGTTCGACCGTGCAACTGGGTTTCGAACAAGTCTATCCGGAAAAATGCGGTCTTGCGTCTTTGACTTTGACCCTGTCCCCGGACGGCAGGGACGGCATTCACGCCTCTCTGGGAAAAGCCGTCAACACGGGAAAGCCGATTTTCACCATTCAGCCGCCGAAAGATTCCCCCGCACCCGGATTCCTTTTGGGCCATATTCCGATACACAGCGTTCTGGCGGTTCCGTTGCCAGTCAACCACCGACCCCGAAAGTTGCTGATCCTTGCCAATCCGGCAACCCCTTATTCACAGGAGATGGTCAAAATGGTCACACGGCTGGCAAAGCTCTATTCCATTGCGTTGAAACTGGAATTGTCCGGATAAGAAAATCGGATGGATCTCTGCCTACCACACTTCCGGATAGGCCACGTCCACAAATTTCTCCTCCATGGTATGTTTGTGTCCCCTTTCCATGGCTGCCAGATCCAGAAAAATTGTTTTCAACCCGGCATCCGTGCAGTTTTCCGCCAGGCCCGTATATTTTTTCATGGCGATCTCCTCATTTTTCATGGCCAGGCCGATGGCATTCTTGAGATCCATATTTTCTGATACTTTGGGCATGTCAATGGTTTCCGACACATGAAAATCTTTGTCACAGTCAAAATAAGCGGGATCCACTTTTTTCTGATTTAAAATATCGGTCAGGATCTGCTCATGTTTAGCTTCTTCTGCAGCAAATTCAGCAAACACTTTTTTGAGATAATCGTCTTTGATGCGATCAGATACCTGTTCATAAAACCGTCTGGCATCGATCTCACTTTGTATCGCCTTTTCAATCACGTCGCCGTACTGTTCAATCTCCATAAACCCCTCCTTGATATTGTCATTTTGTTTTCTGTGAATTGATGTCAGGGAAGCGGGGTGGTCGTGTATGCCACGCCGGCTTCGTCAGATTTATACAAAGGCAGTTCTCGATCTGCTTCAATATCCGCCACCCAGTCGGGATTCAGCAGCATGGATTTTCCGGACAGGACAAAATCCGCATCTTTCAGCGCCTCTTCCGCAGTTTTACGATCATGAATCTTTCCGCAGATCAGCAACGGCAGATCCGTGACATCCCGGGTGATCTGAGCCATATTCCGGCCCATATCAAAGGCGGGTGCCGAAAAATCATAGGTTGAAACGGAAATGGCATCAATGGGTTCCCGGGAAAATAATTGGACCATGGTCTGCCACTCGGATGCGTCTGAAAACAGGGACACATCCATATCGGCAATGCCCCAGTTGGAAATACGCACCAGCAGAAGGCAATCTTCGGGGATGACCGGTTTGACCGCCTGAATCACGTCATGGATGAAACGATACCGGTTTTCCATGGACCCGCCGTAAGTATCCGTTCGCCGGTTGGAATAAGAAGACAGAAACTGACTGAGCAGATAGCCATGGGCACAATGCAGTTCCAGGCCGTCAAATCCGGCGGCCACCACCCCTTTGGCCGTTTCCACAAACCCGTTGAGCACATGATCCATGTCAAACCGGGACATGGGTTCAGGCACAGGATAAGCCATACCCGTCATGGGATTTTCCTGCATCGGGGCCACGGGACTCGGGGCAATCACCCGGTTGGCCGGATTGATTCCTTCATAGGCCATCCGCCCGCAGTGAAACACCTGACAGATGGACATGGCCCCGTGGCTTTGGATCGCATCCGTTACATTTTTCCAGGCATCCACCTGGACCTGATTTAAAATCCGGGCCTGGCCGGGATATCCCTGGGCGCTTTCATAATCCGTGACAATGGCTTCGGTATACACCATGCCGGCCCCGTTTTCTGCCCGGGTTTTTAAAAATGCCAGCACATCTTCCCTGGGAATGCTGTCCCCGGCCGCAGACATCCTTGTCATGGGTGCCACGCCGATGCGGTTTTTAGCTGTTTTATTTTTGATCGTGAACGGTGAAAATAACTGAGATGTCATTGTTTGGATCCTCCCTGCATGAAGTTATCATTCAGTCGGTTCCATCAATCTAAACCGGATTGTGTGTCATGTCAATGTGATCGATACCATCTTCCGGATAGGAATCCGACACGGGAACAAATCCGTGGGACCGGTAAAATGCCGTCAGATATGTCTGGGCGGAAATGGTGATGTGACACCCCGGCCAGAGCTGACCGGCCGCTGCCAGAATCTGTTTCATCAACAGGTGTCCCAGCCCTTTTTTCCGGTACAAAGGGGCCACCACCACCCGGCCGAAACTGATGTCTGAAAACCGGACACCCGGTGCCAGTATCCGGGCATACGCTGCCAGGCTGCCGTCCTGAACCCGCCCGATGAGATGCCGGGTGTCTGCCAGCTGATCTTTGCCGTCCAGTTCCGGATATGCACAGGCCTGCTCCACCACAAACACATCCACCCGAAGTTTGAGCAGTTCATAAAGCAACCCGGGTGTCAATTCCTCAAAACCGCAGACCTGCCATTCAATGCAGATGTCATCTGTCATTGTCTTATACCCCTTTTTTAATCGTTTTTTTTAGATATCCCATCCACCCAATCAATGCAAGGCCATGGATATTTGTTTAAAACTGATTTTACGCCCGGGCATTGACGTCGCAGGCTGAATCAGCTTATGATTGCAGGCAGTGCCGGTCATAACGGCACAGCCCTTTTTTTTAAGGGTTTGAATCAAACACCTGTTTTCTTAAGGGAGGGTTTGTGGACGTCCAACTGCTGGAAATTGATAAATCCTTTGATGACAGCGGCACCCGCAGAACCATCTTTTCCCGGACATCGGCCCGGTTTGTCTCGGGCAGCGTCTGCATGATCATGGGAAAAAGCGGGGTGGGCAAAAGCTCGCTTTTGAATCTGATATCCGGTATCGACCTGCCGGACCAGGGAAAAATTCTGGTGGGCAACCAGTGCATCAACACCATGACCGACACAAACAGAACTTTGTTCAGGCGACGGCACATCGGGTTCATCTACCAGTTTTTCAACCTGATTCCCGTGTTGACGGTCCTGGAGAATGTCACCCTGATCGCGGAGCTGGACAAAACAGCCCAAAAAACCTGCCTGACAAGGGCCCGGGCCCTGCTGGAACAGGTGGGACTCTGGGACCGGGCCCAAGATTTTCCTGAAACCCTGTCCGGCGGAGAGCAGCAGCGGGTCGCCATTGTCAGAGCCCTGGTGAATGATCCAGATCTGGTACTGGCGGACGAACCCACGGGCAACCTGGACCAGGAAGCCGGCCGGACCATCATGGAAATGATTTCAGATCTGGTGCGCAAACAGAACAAAACCCTGATCATGGTGACCCACAGCCCGGATGCCGCCGTCTGGGCCGACCAGATGTTTACCGTGGCCGATCTGACCCTGACTCCCTTGAAACAGACGTCTTCCGGACAAACCCATGGTTAGCCGGGTACTGATCCGCATCAGCCTGCGCCACAGCCGGCGCCATCTGCTGCGGACCCTGCTGCTGATTTTCGGCATTGCCATGGGCGTGGCCGGGGTCGTGGCCATTGACATTGCAAAAACATCCGTGGAAAAATCCTTTGACCTTTCCACCACGGCCCTGGTGTCCCGGTCCACCCACCAGATTTTAGGCGCGGATCTGGACATCCCCCAGACCACCTTTACCATGATCCGGACCCGGCTGGGCATCCACGCATCCGCCCCCGTGATTTCCCGGCATGTGACGATCCCGGAACTGGAAGACCGGGTCCTCACGCTCATGGGGGTGGACCCGTTTTCAGAAACCCATTTCAGGACCCTGCCCCTGGCGTCGGAAAACCGGGACCTGTCCAATGTCATGACCGGATCATCCGGGGTGTTTCTCGCCCAAACCCTTGGCGACACATTCGGTCTGAAGATCGGCAGTCCTTTGACCATCTCCATGGGGGACCGGCAGATCACGGTCACCCTTGCCGGGTTTCTGGAAGGCCGGGACAAACGATCCAATTTAATTCTGGAAGGCCTGATGGTCACGGACATTTCCGTGGCCCAGGAAATTCTGGACATGAAAGAGAACATCACCCGCATCGATCTGATCCTGCCTTCCCGGGACACAGCCGCTGAGATTCGGAACCACCTGGAAAAAGGATTGTTTCTGGTTGAAACCGACCAGCAGAACCAGGCGGTGCGGAGTCTGTCCCGATCCTTTGAGAACAGTTTGACCGCATTTTCCATGCTGGCCCTGTTCATGGGCATTTTTCTGATTTACAACACCGTGTCTTTTTCCGTTTCCCGCCGCCACCGGCTCCATGCCATCCTCCGGGCTTTGGGCACCACCCGGAACGAGGTTTTTTTCACGGTCATGGCGGAAGTGATGCTGTATGCCGTGATCGGTGCCGTGTCCGGGGTGGTGCTGGGCATTCTGATGGGCACAGCCGCGGTCCAGGCCGTCACGGCCACGGTGTCGGAGATGTATTTCACCCTGACTGTGGGTCAGACCCAGATAACCGGTGCCACCCTTGCCAAGGGACTGGTGGCCGGTGTGCTGACCTCCCTGATTGCCGGTCTTTTCCCGGCCCTGGCCGCGGCCGGCACAAGGCCGGTGAGCCTGATGCACAAATCCGTGTCTGAATACCGGTTCCAGCGGATGATTCCCGGCCTGTTCATCCTGGGCCTGATCATTCTCACCGCCGCCGGATTATTGATGAAAGCGGGTCATGACCATGCCGGGTATGATTTTTCCGGCCTGTTCATGATTTTTTTCGGGGCCGCCCTTTTGACACCGCTGATCATCCGCATGCTGGTCCGGGCATTGCTGGCAGCCGGCTCCCGTGTGTTGGGGATCATGATAAAAATGGCGTTGAGAAACATCACCCGGTCTTTGCGCCAGACCAGCGTGCTCATGGCCTCACTCATGGTGGTCACTTCCGTCTATATCGGCATCGGGGTGATGACCGGCAGTTTCAGGCAATCCATTGTCCAGTGGGTGGACGACCACATCGGGGGCCATGTTCATGTGTCTTCGGCAGATGAACGAAACCCGTCCCTGGACCCGGCACTGGTGGAAAAAATAAAAAGTCTGCCGGAAGTGGCGGCTGTGTCCGCCTACAACATTCATCCTGTGTTTTCCCGGGCCGCAGGCAAGGTGCATCTGTTTTCCTATCAGTCGAATCAGTCCAAAAACCGCTGGTCCTGGACCGCGGCCCCGGAACCGGAACTGGACGCTCTGCTGGAAAAAGGATGGATTTTTGTATCGGAAATCTTTGCCCGGCAGCATCAGGTGGAGCCGGAACAAGGCGCGGCCGTGGTTCTGGAAACCCGCCAGGGGCCGGTATCTTTTCAGATCGCCGGCATTTTCCGGGATTTTTTCATGGGCGGGGGCCGGGTGGTGATGTCCCGGGAGACCATGGCCCGATTTTGGGGACATGATGACATCACGGCCATGCAGCTGTTTCTGGAAAACGAAATTTCCGTCAACCCCGTGATAAACACCATCAAACAGATGATTCCGCCGGGATCGCTGATCCAGCTGCAGCCCGGAGCAGATATCAAACAGAGCATCCTTGCGGTGTTTGACAACACCTTTGTCATCACGTCCGCCCTGCAGGTGCTCACGGCCATTGTGGCGTTGACGGGTATTTTAAATGCCGTCATGGCCCTGCTGCTGGAACGGACCCGGGAGATCGGCATTCTGAGGGCCTGCGGCACTTTGCCCGGCCAGGTCCGGGGCCTGCTGATCCATGAATGCTTTTTCTACGGCCTGCTCTCCGGGATCATGGCCATCCCCTTGGGCATTGCCTTGTCCTGGATCCTGATTCATGTGATCAACCAGCGAACCTTTGGATGGACCTATGACATGATTCTTTCACCCGGGATTCTGGTGCAGGCCCTGGTGCTGTCATCGGCAGCAGCCCTGGCCGCCGGCATCTTTCCGGCCCTGGCTGCCGGCCGGATCCGGATTTCCGAAGCCCTTCACATGGAGTAGCCATGAAACATCTGTCCGTCATTGCCATACACATGCTTGTCCCCGTGCTGCTCCTGATGCAAGCCCTTTGTTTCTGGGGCTGCACCCCGGAGGACTCCGAACGTATCGATATTGCCCAGGCCCTGTCTGAAACCCGGGGCACGGACTGCTTTGACCGGGTCATGGCTCCCCGGCCCCTGACATTTCCCGAGGATGCCGGACCTCACGATACCTTCCGCACTGAATGGTGGTACTACACGGGCAACCTGACCACGGACACGGGCCGGCATTTCGGATATCAGCTCACGTTTTTCCGCCAGGCACTGTCGTGTGATCCCGTCACGGGCACGTCTCAATGGCGGACCCGGCAGCTGTACCTGGCCCATCTGGCGCTCACGGACTCCCAAAACCGGCGGTTTTACAGCACCTCCCGCATGAACCGGGAGAGCCTGGGCATTGCCGGCAGCCGGTCCGATCCCTTCACTGTCTGGCTGGACGACTGGCAGGTGACCGATACGGGGACCGGCTTGGCCATGGAAGCCGCAGCCAATGACATCTCCCTGTCTTTCACCCTGGTGCAGGCCAAGCCCCCCATTTTCCAGGGGGACGGGGGATTTTCCCCCAAAGGCCCGGGAAAAGGCAATGCTTCGTATTATTATTCCCTGCCCCGGCTTCTCACCCAGGGCACCATCCGCATGGGAAATGAGCGTTTTAAAGTCCGGGGCCATTCCTGGTTTGACCACGAATGGAGCACCACGGTGCTGGGAGAAAACATCCAGGGTTGGGACTGGTTTTCGGCTCACCTAGAAGACGGCCGGGATCTCATGGTGTGCCGGATCCGGAAAGCCGACGGCACTGAGAACGGATACAGCTTCGGCAGCATTTCACTGGCAGACGGCACCTGTGTGATCCTGTCGGAATCGGATTTCACCCTGACCCCGACAGGCCACTGGAAAAGCCCGGACACGGGCACGCGCTACCCGGTCCGATGGCGGATTCAGATCCCGGATCATGACCTGGACCTGCACGTGACCCCGGTGATCGACCACCAGGAGCATACCCATGCCTTTGCCTACTGGGAAGGGGCCATGCGCTTTACCGGAAACAATGTCCAGGGCATGGGATACCTGGAAATGACCGGTTATTGAAACACTTCGCACGCTTTTAAAGTAACGTTTTTCAAAGCAATTTTTGCAGATACAATTCTAATCATTAAACCTGTAAATAATTATGACCCATGCCTGCATGGCTGAAGTTTCAAAAAAACAAGAATTGCAAAATTGTTGAAGTTTGTTAAACTATATAGAAAATATGGAGTTTCGAATATTTTTTCACAGGACCGAAAAAGAAAGATAATTGGGGGCAGCTATGACCGTTTCTCAAAAAATCGCAGATCATGTCCGGGATTTGCCGGAACCGGAACAAATTGAGGTACTGGATTTCATCGAGTATCTGGAGACAAAAGCCCGGTTGCGCAGGTCAAGGGACGAAGCAAAAGAGTGGTCGACTTTATCGCTGAAGAGTGCTATGCGGGGGATGGAGGAAGAGCCGAGTGACTACAGCATGGACGACCTGAAAGAGACCTTTTGATGGCTGAAGAAGGCCAGGTAGTCCTTTTCCGCTTTCCGCAGACCGACCAGAAAGAGGGCAAGTTGCGGCCGGCGCTGTTGTTGCGGCAAGTGCCCGGATGCTACAATGACTGGTTGGTCTGTATGATTTCTTCGCAGACTCACCAGATTTTTTCCGCGACAGATGAACTGGTTTCTGAATCCGATGGAGATTATAAGAACAGCGGCTTGAAGCGTGCCAGTGTTATACGGGCTACGCGGCTTGCCGTTGTCCATCAGGACATGCTGGAGGGGGCCATTGGAAAGCTGGGAAAGGATCGTCTCACGAGGATTCGTATTAATCTTGCCAACTGGATAGCGGGAAGCCAACCAGAGGATGCCGGCTGACCGCCTTCCGGATGATGTCCGGGCAGATTCTCAATCCATGGCAAGAATCTGACCGATATCCATGATCTTGAACCGCGAAGCATCCACCTGGTTTTCCGCGATATACCGGGCCAGGTCCAGGCCGGGGTAGCCGGCCGGCTCATCTCCTAAATGAAACGTCCCCCACTGGGTGGGAACGAAATATTTCGCACCCAGTTCTTCAAACCCCCGGACTGCTTCAGAAATATTCATGTGGTTGTAGGCCATGAACCACCGGGGATGATAGGCCGTGGTGGCCATGAAGGCATAGTCGATGCCGGGGAACTTTCGCCCGAACTCTTCAAATCCCTTGAAATATCCCGTATCTCCGCCGAAATACAGGGTGACGTCCGGGGTGATCAGCAGCCAGGACGCCCACAGGGTCTTGTTTCTGCCCTGGGTGATGCGCTGGGACCAGTGCTGGACGGGCAGACAGATCAGCCGCACTCCGGCGCCCAGGTCCTGCTCCTCCCACCAGTCCATTTCCCGGACATCGGTTTTGTTCATCTTTTCCACCGGACGTTTCAGCCCCAGGGGCACAAACACCCGGGCATCCGGCGGCAGCTGCTTCATGGTGGCCCGATCCAGATGATCGTAGTGGTTGTGGGTGATCAGGATATTCACTTCCGGCACCAGGCGGGTGAGCGCTTCAATGGTCAGGGCCGGCGGCGTGACCCGGGCCGGCACCAGGGCCCGTTTAGAGAACATCGGGTCCGTGAGCCAGTATGTATCATTGACCCGCACCAGAAAGGTGTTGTGCCCGACCCAGAGGATAAAATCGCCCTTTGTCTGTGCCAGGCGCTCTGCCGTGTCCGGCAGCACGGCCGGCAGAAACGCCTGTTCCTCTTGCGTGTACGAGGTGGATGACGTGAGTTTCCACCACGCCACATCCAGGAAGCTCTTGTCCGGCATGGGCATCCAGGGAGCGAAAAACCGCCCGTCCTCAGCCACATGGGGGGCATACAGATCCGATATCCGGGTCTGGGCCACCTGCTCTTCCCACAAGGCTTCAGTAAATGTCTGTTTCTCTTTGGGCGTACAGGCAAACATCCCCCCTGCCAGCAGCAGCAACCCGGACATCACCAGCGCCCGGCCCGGAAACCCGCCCTTGTTTTTCCTGGATCTCATGAAAATAACTGCTCCCTTTTAAAAAGAGGTTTCAATCTTTCACAGAACCTATATATTGAAGCAGGCAAAGTCAATCTGATTTGTTCCGGGCGATATGCATCGGTTCACTTCAATTTAAACCAGGAGGATGTCTATTATGTTGTCACCCATAAAAATCGGTATCAGCTCCTGCCTGATGGGCAACCCTGTCCGGTATGACGGGGGCCACAGCCATGACCGGTTTCTCACACAGACCCTGGGGCTGTTCTGCGAGTATGTGCCCGTGTGCCCGGAAGTGGAATGCGGCATGTCCACACCCCGAAATTCCCTGCGCCTGGAAGGGGATCCGGACAATCCCCGGCTGATCACAAGGAAAACCGGTGAGGACCACACGCAGCAGATGCAGACCTGGATCGAAAAAAAACTGCCGGACCTGGAAAAAGAAAACCTGTGCGGGTTCATTTTCAAGAGCAAATCCCCCAGCAGCGGGCTTTACCGGATCAAGGTGTATGGAGAAGGCGGCAAAATAAAAAACAACGGGGTCGGACTGTTTGCCCGGGCATTCACCCAGCGGTTTCCCCGGATTCCCGTGGAAGAGGCGGGCCGGCTCAATGACCCCAAACTGCGGGAAAATTTCATTGAAAACATCTTCACCCTCCAGCGATGGCGCCGGTTCCTGGAAGACCGCCCCACCCTGGGCAAACTGGTGGCCTTTCACACGGACAACAAGCTGCTGATCCTGTCCCACAGCCAGGAGATCTACCGGGAGATGGGCAAACGGGTGGCCGGCGGCAAACAGCAGGACTTCAATGAACTGCTGGATACCTATGAAGGACTGCTGCTCAAGGCCCTGAATCTGATGACCACCCTCAAAAAAAACATCAATGTGCTCCAGCATGCCATGGGGTTTTTCAAAAACGATCTGACCCCGTCGGAAAAACAGGAACTGCTGACCAGCTTTGACCACTACCGGGACGGGTATGTGCCTTTGATTGTCCCTTTGACTTTGATCAAACACTATGTATTGAAATATGACCATCCCTGGCTCAAAACCCAGACCTATCTCAATCCCCATCCGTTTGAACTGAAGCTGAGAAATTATTTTTGAACTGGATCTGAATCACTATGCAAGGTTTTTTGTTTCTGCTTCTGACCATCCTTTTTTCCAGCGGGGTGGCGTTGAGCATGAAGGCCGGAAACAAACCGACAGTCAATCTGTGGCAGTTTCTGGCCGTCAACTATGTGGTATGCACGGCCGGGCTCATCGCCTGGGGGGCCTGGAAAACCCTGGGGGACAACTCCCTGTTCATCTGGTTTCTGGGCATATTCACCGGGGTCATGTATGTGCTGTGCCTGTGGCTTTTCAACAAAGCCATCCGAGCGGAAGGCCTGGCATTGTCCACCACCATGATGCGCCTGTCCTCAGCCATTCCCACCCTGGGCTCCCTGATTTTTTTCAGCGAAACCACGGGATTTTTCCAGGCACTGGGGATCGCTCTGGCTTTCCTGTGCCTGCCGCTTGCCAGCCGGGAACCCATCCGTTTCAGACGTTCACAAAGAAACACCGCCCATGGCATCCTCTGGGGCCTGCTGCTTTTCGGCGCATACGGCATCACGGATTTTGTCTTTAAAATTCAGGCGGAACTGGCACCCCGGGCAGATTCCAAAGCGTTTCTGGCCACCATTTTCGGCACGGCCCTGATCCTCACCCTGCCCCGGCTCAAAGGCCTGAAACGGCCCGGCAGAGACTGCCTGATCTGGGGCACGGCTTTGGGAACCACCAATGTCCTGGCCACTTATTTCTGGGTCCTGGCCCTGTCCCACCTGCCCGGGGCCATTGCCTATCCCACACTGGGCTTAGGCGTGATCGCCGTCACCACCCTGATCAGCCTGGTTTTCTGGAAAGAGACGCTGAGACCGGCCAACTACCTGTTCCTGGCCATGGCCTGTGTGGCGATTTTTCTGATCAATGCGGGCGGGGCCTGATTTTCTGCCTCACCCCCTGCTGCACGAATCCCTGAAATCGATGTCAACTTTTGTCATCGGTTCTGTCCTTTATGTGTGGTTACAATAACGAAGTTCACTCTGTCTCCGCATAAACAGGACAAGGATTAACAAAAAGAAAAAAACCGGGGAACCAGGACATATTTTCCCGCGTCGCAAAGCAATTTCTGCAAGACCTGTTCACAAAAATCGACGAATTGTTCGGCTGGGCTAATTTATTTATTGACAGCTGCCTCTTTTTTCTTTAAATAGAGATCCAATTGCCACATCGTGGTACTAAATTAAATTTAAAGGAGCGTTATATTCATGACAAAAATAGTTACAGCACTTTTATTTCTGTTCATTTTCTTTTCCGGCCAGGCCGTCGCGGCCCCGGATGAACTGGTAGTGTACAGCGCCAGAAAGGAACATCTGGTCAAGGATCTGTTTGAAAAGTATGAAAAAGAGCAGGGGATCAAAATCACCTATATCACAGGCAAGGCCCCGGTGATGCTCCAGCGGATTCTTTCCGAAAAAGAAAACACGGCAGCAGACATCCTGTTGACTGTGGATGCGGGCAACCTCTGGCATGCGGCGCAAAAAGAGATCCTGGTTCCGGTCACATCCCCGGTGCTGGACCGAAATATCCCGGATCATTACAAAGATCCTGACAACCGCTGGTTCGGGTTGTCCGTTAGAGCCAGGACCATTGTCTACAATACGGACCGGGTGAAAAAAGAAGATCTGAGCACTTATGAAGCCCTGGCCGGCGAAGACTGGAAGGGCCGTCTTCTGCTGAGAACTTCCAAAAAAGTTTACAACCAGTCCCTGGTGGCCATGCTCATCGCGACCCTGGGGGAAGACAGAACCCGGTCGATAGTGTCGGGGTGGGTAAGCAACCTTGCCGCCCCCCCCTATTCCAGCGATACCAAGGTACTGGAGGCAATTGCGGCAGGTCAGGGAGATGCCGCAATTGTAAACACCTACTATTACGGCCGCCTCATGAAACAAAATCCGGATCTTCCCCTGGGCATTTTCTGGGCCGATCAGTCAGATAACGGGGTTCACGTGAACGTATCCGGTGCCGGGATTGTCAAATATTCCAAAAAGATCGATCAGGCTGTCCGGTTTCTGGAATGGCTCTCTGAAAAAGACGCACAGAAAATATTTGCCGACGCAAACATGGAATACCCCGTGAACCAGACCGTGCTTCCCCACGCAGATGTCCGTAAATGGGGAGCGTTCAAGCCCAGCACGGCCAACCTTGCCAGGGCAGGTGAACTCCAGGCCCGGGCCGTCAAACTCATGGACATTGAAGGGTATAAATGATTTCATCCATCAAATATCAGGGCGGCTTCATCGTTTCGTCGGGTATTGCCGCCATCTCCCTGTCGCCGGTGCTGTTTATCCTGGCCTCGGGAATGAATGCCGACCCTGACATCTGGTCTCATTTAAAGCAGTATGTGCTGCCCGGGCTTTTGAAAAATACTGCCATCCTGGTGGCCGGGGTTGTTTCAGTCACTGCCGCTTTAGGAATTTCCCTGGCATGGCTGACCTCATTTTATGAGTTTTGGGGCCGGCGCCTGTTTGAAAAATGGCTGATTTTTCCCCTGGCGATACCCACCTATGTGATGGCGTTTATCTATACCGGGCTGCTGGATTATTCCGGGCCGGTTCAAACCGCTGTCAGGGAGTACGCCCCGGAGCTTGCCGGACTGTTTCCTGAAATCAGATCCGGCGGCGGGGCCATCATGGTCATCTCTCTGGCCATTTTTCCCTATGTGTTTCTGATGGCCTCATCCGGATTCCGGTCCATGGGCCGTTCCATGGTCGAGGCGTCCCAGTCTCTGGGGGGCGGGCGGATGTTTACCCTGTTCCGCGTCACCCTGCCCATGGCCAGACCGTGGATTTTCGGCGGACTGATCCTGGTTTTCATGGAAACCCTGGCGGATTTCGGTGCAGTGTCCGTGTTCAACTACGACACGTTTACCACGGGCATATACAAAGCCTGGTACGGCTTGTTTTCCGTCAATGCCGCGGCCCAGCTGGCATCCATCCTGGTGGTGATGGTCCTGGTGATTGTTGCCGCGGAATCCTGGCTGCGCCGCAAACAAAAGTTCTTCAACCGGGGCGGACACCAGCCGGTCTCAAGAAAACGACTGAACGGTACAGGTCATTTCCTGGCATCGGCTTTCTGCAGCACGGTGCTGCTGGTATCGTTCGTCATACCGGCGGTTCAACTGCTGATCTGGACGGCAAAAGCATTTGCCGTTGAATTCGGGGCCCACTATATCCATCTGGTTGCCAACACCTTTTTTCTGGGACTGATGGGGACGGCCGTGACCCTTGCCGTGGCCGTGAGCCTGTCCTATTCAGGACGGCGCAGGGCCGATCTGAAAACCGGGATCGCTGCCAAACTCTCTTTGTCCGGGTACGCACTGCCCGGAACCGTTCTTGCCGTGGGCATCATTCACGTGGTGGCATGGCTGGACAGCCGCGTGACCGGAACCATGGACATGCTGGGGATTCAACTGCAGGGCGCGCTTCTCCAGGGCAGCCTGATCCTGCTTCCCCTGTGCTACATGATCCGGTTTCTGACGGTGGGTTACAACCCGGTTTCCAGTCATATGACCCGGCTGACCCCATCTATTGACGAAGCGGCGCGCCTGATGAAAGTCACCGGCCCGGCCCTGCTGTCAAAGATTCACCTGCCCCTGATCCGAAAAGGTATGGTGACCGGCGGCATCCTGGTGCTGGTGGAAATTTTCAAGGAGATGCCAGTGACACTGATGCTCAGGCCGTTCGGATGGGACACCCTGGCCGTGAAAATTTTTGAGCTGACCTCGGAAGGGGAATGGGAACGCGCGGCCCTCCCGGCGGTAACCCTGGTGCTGGCCGGCATGATCCCGGTCGGTTTTCTCACTTTTATCGGAAGGAGCAAAAAACAACATGTGCCTGAAGGTTGATCAAATCCATAAAACACACAACCGGAAACTCATCGTTGCCGAAGATATCTCTTTTGTCGTTGAAAAAGGAGAACTGGGCGCGCTTCTAGGCCCGAGCGGGTGCGGCAAGACCACGCTGCTGCGCATGATCGCAGGATTTGAAACCCCGGACCGGGGCAGGATTGCAATCAATGGGAAAACGGTATTTGACCATCGGACCAATGTCTGTCCGGAAAAAAGGGGCACGGGAATGGTGTTCCAGGACTATGCCCTGTTCCCCCATTTAACGGTCATGGAAAACATCGCCTTTGGCCCGGCCCTGAAAAACAGAAAAGACCTGCATCAGTTGATCGGCATCACCGGCCTGTCAGGGTCGGAAAACAGATACCCCCATGAGCTGTCCGGGGGACAGCAGCAGCGGGTGGCCCTGGCAAGGGCCCTTGCGCCCAGGCCGGGGCTCCTTTTGATGGACGAGCCGTTTTCAAATCTGGACATCTCCCTTCGGGAATCTCTGTCCGAAGAAGTGCGCTGTATCCTGAACGAATTCGGCACCACCGGGCTTCTGGTGACCCACAATCAGCATGAGGCATTTGCCATGGCGGATAAAATAGGTGTGATGAAACACGGAAAGCTTTGCCAGTGGGACTGCGCGGAACATCTGTATTACCATCCGGCCACAGAAGATGTGGCCGGATTTATCGGAGAAGGGTCTTTTATCCGGGCACAGGTCTGCCCTTCCGGCGGGCTGGTGACCCCTGTGGGCCGTCTTGAACCCGGTCACCCGGTCATGACTCATCACGCAGACACTCCCGCTGTTTTCATCCGGCCGGAAGACGTTGTGTTAGACCCTCAATCAGACTGCAGGCCCCTGCTGGTAAAATCCCATTTCAGAGGCCCGGGCCGTCGGCATATTTTTGAACTGGCATCCGGTGAGCAGATTGTCTGCACAGACCATTCCCGGATTCCCCTTGAACCGGGCAACCGGTATGGCATATCCATCAGCAAAAGGAGAAACAATCATGAAAATGACATATTATGCACTGTTTAGTTTACTGGCCGTTCTGCTCGTAACGGCTGCCGGCCCGGCCCAGGCATGGTTCGGCACGGGAAAATTCGAAAAAGTGAAACCAGAAAACGGGGTTGTGTCCCTGCCCCTGAAAGAGATCTCCGACGGCAAGGCCCATTATTACCGGGTCAAATCCGACAAGGGCATCATGGTAACATTTTTTGTGGTCAAAAGCCCTGACGGGGTGATCCGTGCTGCCGTGGATGCCTGCGATGTCTGCTACCGTTCGGGCAAAGGCTATGTTCAGGAAGGCGGCACCATGGTCTGTACCAACTGCGGCATGCGCTTTGCCACGGACCGCATCAATGAGGTGAAGGGCGGCTGCAACCCGGCCCCGCTGGCACGCACGGTCAACAATGATCAGCTCCTGATTGCCATGTCCGAGATCAACGCCAGCGCCTGGCTTTGCGAATTCAAGAAATAGGGAGGAGGGATCATGACCTGGGATCCGGAAAAATACCGGGAAAAAAGAGAAAAGGTGCTGGGAGTCAAAAAACGGGGGCTGTCTTTCGGCACCCTGACCTTCGCTGTCTCGTGCATAATTCTTGCGGGTCTGGTCTTTTTGTTTCTGCCCGGTCCGCTCTCCTACCTCAAGACCCGTCACCTGGACGATGCCATTTTTAAAATGGAACACCATCAGGCCTGGCCAAGATCCCTGGTGACCCAGGTGGCGGCCCTTCCCGGGGTGTCCGGCACGTCCCTGGACACCCATGACACCCGGCTGGTGGTGACCTTTGACCGCCGCAGCATCGACCCGGAGACCATTGAGGCCCTGTTCGCCCGGCACGGGCTGGATGCCACCCTGCTGAACCGGGAGAGCCATAGGCAGCGCATGGTCATCCTTGAATCGGAAAAGGAGCTGGAAAATGAAACTTTATAACATCTCTTTCAAAAATATCCGGCGGCGCAAGGCCAAAATGCTTTTTCTGGCCCTGGGCCTGATCATCGGCATTTCCACCATCGTCACCCTGCTGGCCATTACCGAAACCATGACCGTGGAGATCGAAGAGCGCCTCGACCAGTTCGGGGCAAACATCGTGATGGTGCCCAGAACCGAAGCTTTGTCACTGAATTACGGCGGCATCGATGTGGGCGGGGTCAACTATGAGGTCCGGGAATTCGACCAGGCCGATATCCCGAAAATCCGCACCATCAAAAATGCGAAAAATCTCGGGGTGGTGGCACCCAAGGTCCTGGGAGCGGCCGACATCGGCGGAAAACAGGTCCTACTCATGGGGGTGATATTTGACCAGGAACTGGCCCTGAAAACCTGGTGGCAGAAACACGGGGCTTTTCCGGAAAAAGCGGACCAGGTGCTGCTCGGGTCAACGGCGGCATCCGTGCTGGGTCTGGCGCCGGGTGACCCGATGGAAACAGGCGGCCGGGCCTTCCAGGTGTCCGGGGTGCTCATGCCCACGGGCGGGGCAGAAGACCATGCCGTGATTGCCGACATCACCGCGGCCCAGGCGGTTTTAGACAAACCGGGCAAGGTGTCCCTGGTCGAGATTGCCGCTTTCTGCCGGGGCTGCCCCATTACCGAACTCACCCTGCAGATTGCTGAAAAATTCCCTGATGCCCGGGTAACGGCCATGAAACAGGCCGTGATGTCCAAGATGCAGTCCATCGAGCTGTTCAAGTCGTTTTCGCTGGGGGTGTCGGTCCTGGTGGTGGGGGTCGGGGCGCTGCTGGTCATGGTCACCATGATGGGGTCTGTGAATGAACGGACCCGGGAGATCGGCATTTTCCGGGCCATCGGTTTCCGCCAGACCCACGTGATGCAGATTATTCTGCTGGAGGCCCTGGTTCTGGGAATTTTCGGAGGCATGGCCGGTGTGGCCCTGGGAAACATCGCCGCCTGGGGTATCACACCTCTGGTGGTGGAGGCGGGCGAGTTTGCCGGTGTCAACTTCCGGACCGGCGGTATCTGCCTGCTCATGGCAGCGGCCTTAAGCCTTCTGGCCAGCCTGTATCCCGCGGTCAAGGCCGGCCGGATGGACCCCAGCGATGCGCTGCGGGCCCTGTAACATGAACGCATCCCGGAAACCAGTCACTCCCCATGCCCTGGCGGACCCAACCCATCACGAAGCCCGTCCACCGCCACCGGCTTAACACTTAAAACTTAACACTTAAAACTTTTATATATAATGGAGCACCCCATGACAGACCATCTGATAGAAATACACGGCCTGAACAAGATGTATGACTCCGGCGGCACCGGTGTGGCCGCCATCGATCATATGGATTTTTTTATTGACGACGGGGAGTTTGTCTCCGTCACGGGACCGTCCGGTTCGGGCAAATCCACCCTCCTGTCCGTGATGGGCGGCATGAACCGCCCCACCCGGGGAACGGTGCGGGTGGACTCCCTGGATCTGTATGCGCTGACACCCGAGCAGCGGGCCGATTTCCGCAGCGAATACCTGGGATTTATCTTTCAGTCCTTTCAGCTGATTCCCTATCTGACCCTGCTGGAAAACGTGACGGTTCCCATGGCCGTCACAGGCCGCAAAACAAAGGAAAAGCGCGACATGGCCATGGCCGTGATCGAGCGGGTGGGCCTGGCGGATAAAGCCCTTCGCCTTCCCGACCAGCTTTCCGGCGGAGAGCAGGAACGGGTGGCCATTGCCAGGGCCATCGTGAACCGGCCCCCCATCATCCTGGCGGACGAGCCAACGGGCAACCTGGATTCCCGGACCGCCCTGGAGATCATGGCCTTGCTCCAGGAGTTGAATCGGGAGGGCCATACCATCATCATGGTCACCCACAACCGGGAAATGGAGCGCCATGCCACCCGGTCTGTCCGGGTCAGAGACGGCCGGATTGAAACGATCAGCATGGAAAAAATCGAAGATGATGAATTGAATACCACGGCCGATTCGCGTAAAGATCAGCCGGAACTCGAAATGAATCTGGATGACTTATAACGTGATGTTCACCCGCCACAGGTGTCAAAAATCTGGTTCAACAGATGGACAGGCACAATGGTGACATCGGTCCGCTGCTGTTTTTTTTCTCCGGCATAAACCAGGCCGCACCCGTTGGGAACATTTTCGGGAAAATTTCTGACCATATGGTTCAGGCCCTTGAAATAATCTCTTGTAATGGTCATCCCGGCCTTGATTTCGATTGGAAACAGATCGGTACCCGTGACACAGACAAGGTCCACCTCGTTTCCTTTGCGGTCCCTGTAAAAATACAGATTACTTTTTTTCCCCTGGTTGAACCGGTATTTCAAGGTTTCAGCCACAACCATGTTTTCAAACAGACTACCCCGGAGCGGGTCCCGTGATACCTGCCGGGGATTTTCAATGCCCAGCAGAAAAGCGGCCAGTCCTACATCAAAAAAATAGAGCTTCGGGGATTTGATCAGACGTTTGGTGATATTTCCATGATAGGGCTGAAGCAAAAAAATGATGTAACTTGCTTCGAGTATAGAAATCCAGTTGCCGGCCGTGGTGTGGGATACGCCGGTATCATTGGCAAGGCTGTTTAGATTGAGCAGCTGGCCGCACCGCCCGGCACATAACCGGACAAAGCGCTGAAACAGGTGCAGGTCTTTTATGGCAGCAAGCTGTCTGACATCCCGCTGGATATAGGTTTCAAAATAATCCCCCAGGGCCTGGACCGGATCCAGCTGCTTGTCCCAGATGCGGGGGTAAAATCCATGAAGGATCAGATGGTCCACCGGGGGCAGGGGCTCATCAGTCTGCAGCTCCGCCATGGAAAAAGGCAACAGTTTCAAAAGGGCGGTACGGCCGGCCAGTGACTGATTGACGGCATGGCTCACCTCAAACTGCTGGCTGCCGGTAAGGATAAAAAGGCCGTCACGAAGGTCGTCGTCCACCATTGGCTGGATATAGGAAACAAGATCCGGGACCCGCTGGATTTCATCTAAAACTGCCCCATCCGGATACTGGGAAAGAAACCCCCGCGGATCATCCGTGGCAAACTGACGGATATCCGGTGATTCCAGATTCGCATAGGGTTTGTCGGAAAACACCTTCCGGCACAGGGTTGTCTTCCCGCTCTGCCGGGGACCTGTGATGGTGATGACCGGGTATTTTTCTGACAAGGCGTGCAGTACCGGTTCGATGGCGCGATCGATCAGTGTCATACAAAAATCATTACCCCAAAAAAGTGCGGATTGCAAGTTCAACTTTCAATCCGCACCAAAAAATTTGAAAACAGAGGCGAACTTCCTGCAAAGGGTTTTTCTCACCCTGTTCTGGTACATAATTTGATTTTGGATTTATCCTGACCTTGGATGAGTGCGGCGGACCCAAACCTTTGGACAGTGAACCAAGCAAGTTAAGCTACCATATACCATATTCTGCACGGCGTGAGCAGAAAATTTTCAAATGCGAGAATGGGCCCTCAAATACCCGTTGGATTCCATAATGTCAATCCGTTATCCTGAAGATGCCCCACGGGATCATTTTTTGATGAAAAAACAGATTGAAGTGCCTTGAACCGGCCAAAATCTTCCGCTTTTACCACCCGGGGTTTTAAAACCAGAAAGCCTTGCCAGACGTGCTTTTACGTCACTTTCAAAACGGACAAAAACCGGTGTTTACTCAAAATGCCAATATTAACAAAATGGGTAAACAGCAACGCCCAATTTTTGTCTATTTTCACCTGTTTTTTATCAACCAGACCTTCTTACGCAATTTTAATTTTCTTGCTGGTTTTGGCAATATCTTTGACGGTCTTTCGTATCTTGATCCATTTTGCCATTGACGACTTCCTGTTTGTTTAATAATATTTGGGTTATGGAACCGGCACACGCAAAGGGGGCGAGGCCCCGCCAGGCCACTGTGTCGACACCGGAGTCGCCGCCGGGTCCGGTCATCGTCCCACTCTGGGATATTTAAGAACACTGGCCCTCAGCTTTCGGCACCCGTCACAGGCCGAAATACCGCTTTATAATGATTATGGGCACGTGATATGTGAGGGGGGGCCACCCCATCGTGCCACATATCACGTGCCGGGTTGTGAGCCGGCCCGGTTTCGCCCTATTCTATCTGGCATGAAACTTCACCCCGTTAATCAACTTGTCCGGATAATCAATTTTTTCCGGTCTGTCCACAAAGAACGCTGTCACGCCCCCCCATTCATGCAGATAATAATCAAATGCGGCAAATCCAGTGCTCTTATTTTCCGGGATGTCTGAAGGGGGGAGTGACATTCCGGAGTACAAACAGGCTTTCGTCCAATCTGCGTTTCAATCCACGCTCCCGCATGGGGAGCGACCCACGCCGAAGTGGTACTCTTACTCTGACGGCGAGTTTCAATCCACGCTCCCGCATGGGGAGCGACATCCGATCAGTACTGCACATCCAATGCTAAACACGTTTCAATCCACGCTCCCGCATGGGGAGCGACATGAGGATATCCAGCCTTGACCAGCAGATCAATCAGTTTCAATCCACGCTCCCGCATGGGGAGCGACCAATTCTACCCAGAGGCCCGATAACAGGACAGCAGGTTTCAATCCACGCTCCCGCATGGGGAGCGACAGGACTTTCAGAACCTCCTCCCCTTTCAATCCAAGTTTCAATCCACGCTCCCGCATGGGGAGCGACGTTCTTCAATTTCTCCCATTTGTGTCTCCTTGGTAGTTTCAATCCACGCTCCCGCATGGGGAGCGACACGAGCAGGCAGCGGAAATGGTGCCGGTGGCTGAGGGTTTCAATCCACGCTCCCGCATGGGGAGCGACAAATTCGGCCGGGCTAAATCCGGCAAGTATGGCAGTTTCAATCCACGCTCCCGCATGGGGAGCGACATATTTCTGGATCCCTTCGGGCGCTCGATGCTCAAGTTTCAATCCACGCTCCCGCATGGGGAGCGACCTTTTGCGGGCCATGGGCAATGTCGGAGACTCGCTTGTTTCAATCCACGCTCCCGCATGGGGAGCGACTATTTCACCTGGCCGAACATGGTCAGAAATTCTTGTTTCAATCCACGCTCCCGCATGGGGAGCGACGCAGGCCATTCACGCCCAGCGGCCCCCATGTCTGTTTCAATCCACGCTCCCGCATGGGGAGCGACAGGAAAAGAAATTCCGGTTGTATCGATCCTCGACGTTTCAATCCACGCTCCCGCATGGGGAGCGACGCTGATTCCATTCAACGTCTGAATTTTGCAAGACGTTTCAATCCACGCTCCCGCATGGGGAGCGACTGCTATTGTCATAACTATCTATTTTTACATCAAAACGAATTGTCAAAGAGCGATTTTGTTGTTTTAAGACCTGATTACCATCAATCAAAATGCACATCAAAAAATATTAGTTATTAAAACAAATAGTTATCCATATGCGAAACTAATTTTCCATTATTGATGATTTTGTCAGCAATAATGAAGAACAGCTTCAGACTGTTCAAAAACAACTACCGGTTCGCATTTTTTATAATATTAACAGGCCCTCCATATCAATTGCCGGCTTTGCTCCAATATGCTCAATTCGTCTCCGCCAGTTGGATCCCAGAAAATAGAACCTCAGACTGTCCAGTTCGTGATCGATTTCATCAATTAATTGCCGCCGCAGAACTGTCCACTGAGCAGGATCAACGATACATTCGAACACTGAATATTGGACCCGCTGGCCATAATTTGCACAAGCTTTGGACACACGCCTCAGTCTTTTCTGGCCGTTTTTTTCTATTGATACATCATAACTGATCAGAACCAGCAATATCACCTCCCGGTTTTATTTCCAGATAAAAGGGGGATATCCATCGATGTCTCCCCGAATAAATCTTGCCAGAAGCAATGCCTGGATAAAAAACAGATTCCCAATTTCAATTTTCTCATTCAAAAAATGATGAATCAGATACTCCTGTTTTCTTTTCTGATATATTTCGAGAATTTTTCGCCGGGTGTCATCATCCATGAAAACCGCACCAGATTCTTTGATTACAAACCCATCCGGATGAATCTGATTCCGATTAATCATTGAAAGCACAAGTCTATCTGCAAAAAATGGCCTGAACTCTTCCATCATATCAAGTGCCAGGCCCGGCCTCCCCGGCCGGTCCCGGTGCAGAAACCCCACCGCTGGATCGAGCCCTACCGTTTCAAGGGCCGATCGCACATCATGGACTAACAAAGTGTATACAAAAGATAGCAGACAATTGATCCTGTCAGTTGGAGGGCGCCGGTTTCTTCCGGTGAATGCAAATTCTCTTTTGTTCGAAAAAATCAATTCATCGAATACACTGAAATACTGGTGAGCCGCATCTCCTTCAATTCCCCGCAACCTGTCCAGATTCGGGTTTGGTATTTCTTTCCGGATATAAGAATAGAGCCTGGATGACACCTTTTTTATGGCTGCCCTGTCCAATTTATCACCATGATCCCTTATGGATCTTTCCAGCACAGTGCGGCTGTTTGCCAATTTCCCGGTAAGCACAAAACCCGCCATTTGTGCGGCCTTGTCTTTGCAGTCAGCCATGCGGAATTGTTTTCTTCGCAATAAAACATTGCCTGAGACCGGGCCTCGCACCATAGCCATAAATCGTCCATTTCGGGTCAAGAAGCTTATGGTCACATCATTTTCAGCACAAAATCCCATCAAAAAAGGGCTGCAAGTGACTACACCAAAACAGACAATTCCTGCCAAAGCGTGAATCGGAATCCGCATCTGAACCTTTTGCTCAACTCTGATGGCAACAGTTTCTCCTTCCTTGGACAAGTATGCGCCTTGAGTGGTGACAAAAAGGGTATTAAGGTGTTTTTTCATTCAACCCTGCTCTTCCTGGCATCCATCCATTTGAACGATCTGTTTCAGCCATGTACCAACCTTTCTTTTTTTTCCAATAGTTCTGGGCATGCATACAGAAAAAAAAGAACAAGTGTCGCATTTTTTTTCATACCGTGGCGGAGGAGTTACGCCAGAATTCATCATTTCATGAAACGCATCAGATGTCTTCTGGGTAATATTTCTGAGAGACAGATCAAACTTGACATCCAGACGGCGCCTGATTTTTCCATAGAACAAGGCACCTTGTTCCACCTGGATGTCAAGCATCTCTTCAAGACAGACGGCTTGCGCACAGAGCTGGACTTTATCGGAATCATCCTTTTTGGGTTTTCCCCGCTTATATTCCACAGGGAAAGGAATCCACCTGTTTTTAACCGTCGGGTCCAGATGAAATTCCACCACATCCGCCTTTCCCGTCAGGCCCAAGGCTCTTGATTTAAGGTTCAGCCCATATTCTATTCGTACTTTTCCTCTATCGACCTGATCGCCTCTGTCCACTCTTTCATGCATATCCCGGCCCTCTGCGGTAAATCTATTTTCGACCCATATTTGTTCCAGGTGAATCAAGGCACACTGTCTTTTGCAGAAAAGAAAATGCTGAAGTGCGGATAATTGAAAATATTCATTTTCGCTGTACTCGGCCTTCATTTTTCTTTGTCTCTTTCCCGCTGTTTCTGTTGGATATCTTTCACGATGCGAAGAGAGTCCTCCCAGGCCTGTTCACAGAAGTCAATAAATGGCTTTAACGTGTCAGGATTGGGCACCAATTCATCTCCAGCTTTTATCCGGCCGGTTTTAAAATGATATTCCGCCAAGATATCTATATACTGCTTTCGCTGCTGCCGTGGAATAATAATAGGCGGCAGTCCGGATTTGATCACAGGTAGATTGGCAACCAATCTTGCCAGACGGCCGTTTCCATCAAAAAAAGGATGAATCCGGACAAAAGAAGCATGTAATTTCACATAGGAAATCAATGCTCGATCTTTGTCTTCCGGAACCAGACAACGGTCCAGCTCCTGGTATTGATTAAACCAGGATTTCATCAGTGATGGAACATCTGTCGGTGACGCAAATTCGAACACCACCTGATTTTCGTCAACCACTCCCACAGTGGAGTTCGGTTCTTTTTTCCATCCTCCCACCGGTTTATAAACATCAAAAACCTGTTCTGTCTGAACCGCTTTGTGAAGTGCGAACAGTTCTTTTTCAGTAAAGGAAGTACTGCTTTGTATCAGGTCGTATATCAGATCAATGGCCCTGGCATGCCCTACCACTTCCTGATGATCTTTTAAAGGTTTGCCTCCTATGGTCAAACCTTCCCTCAATACAAAAGCAGTTTCACCCAGGGTCAGGGTATTTCCTTCTATAGCAGTGGATGTATGGGTCCACAGATCCCGCAACTGGGTCATCAGGGTTTTGGCGAGGTCATTGTCAAGGTGGCCGAAAAGCCTTTCCATTATTATATCCTCGTTGTGAAAAAAATTTTAGTTAAATTCTATCAAACAATTCCACACCGCCTGGCAAACCTTCTTTTTCAATATCCACTTGATAGTCACTGAATTTTCTTGCAGGCAATGATAAATTTTTCCGTTCTACTTTTATCAAATCAAAAAGTTTATGGGCAGGAGCATTTCCAAGTTCACTGTTGTGTTTGAAAATAAAAAGTTTTTGAGTCGCCATTTCTCCTCGTGAGGCGCTTCTGTCATGATCGAACATGTAAATCAAAGCATTCCAGAGCAGCTCAAGATCATCTTCAGTAAAGCCTGTCTGTCTTGCCAAAGGCGCAGAAACAAAGCCATGAGATCTGTACAGTCCATAGGGGACATAAGCCTTACGCCCCATTGTTCTATTGTCACCTCCTTGGCTATCAGCTTCTTTTTTTGTCTCTACAGCCATTCGGGTAATGCTTGCTTCCAAAGGAACTATGGGATCAATGCTCTCAGAAAAAGTAAATTGAACTGGTCCCCTAACTTGGCCACAATTGTTATCTTTAGTGGACATAACTGCACCAAAGGTGCGTACATCAAAAAAATTCTGGCACATCCATATCCGTGCCTTACTTATTTTTTCAGCCTTGGATTTCTCATCCTGGACGGAATCGTAAGCCGGTTTCCTGCGTTCAGCCAATACTGCCCGCTCTTTGACATAAATAACAAATGGACTTTTATTGTCTTTAACGAGTTCAACATAGTTACGAACCTTACGTTTTAGACACACATCGGTAGTAATCCCATGACCGGTTTCCGGATCAATTCGAGGTAAATTCCCTCCATCAGGATCTCCATTGGGGTTGCCGTTTTTTACATCAAATAACAAAACGAATTCATAACGGTTTGAAATAGGATCAGTCATTTTTTTCTCCTTGATCTTTTTGAGTTTGCTTGTCTTTTTTATTTTTAACCGCTTCTTTCATCTCACGATCCATGGCATTTTTCTGATGATAGTATGCTATGGCAAATACACCCTGATTCTGCAGGTCCATATGTGAAGGAAAATTATCAATATGCTCCATTATTTCTGAAATGCGCTGATCTGATTTGTACCCGTACTCTGATTTTTCAATATGATGTTGAGACAGGCGTAAAAGACGAGGAAAGACACTGGCAGGGGTTGCAGAAGCAGCACTGAAAAATCGGTCTTTTATGGTCGTATTAATTTTTCCCAACGCATCTTTTTGAGCTTTTTCCAGTACGGCAAACAATCTCCCAAGCAGGTATGCCACGTCTTTTCTTTCGGTATCCAAACTCATGGGAATCTCCTTTTTATAGTTTCGTTGTAAAACCGCTTTTATAATTGAAGCTTTCAGATAATTTATCTTACGATCAACCCGGACACGCCCCAGAACACTTTGAAAAAAGCCCTGTGGATAGTTTGCACCAGTAAGAATAGACCGGGTCAATGCCCCGCTCAGCACGGGTGAAATATTCTTTGTCTCTCTCGCCGTTTCTTTCAACAAGTGCCAGATTCCAGGATATTGGATATCGTCTTCAGAACTTAATTCCATTTCAAGGTCAGAAAAATGGGCTTGAAGCTTTTTGATCAAATCGCCCACTGTACAGACAAACCAGAACCTGAGGGCCAGTCTGGCTTTGTTTAAAGACAGCCCCAGAATAAAGAATTTCAAATTTTCTTCACTTTGCAAATCATTGGGTAATACCCCTTTCTTAACCCCTCCCAGAAACATCTTTACTTGATTAGCAGCTGCCTGGTCCTCCCAAGATGGATTCAATATCTGACCAAAAATCTTTTCAATTGATGATTTCCGCTCTGCCCAGAAAACCACGGTCGCATCCCCGATCCGCATCCGCTGTGTTTTGCTGCGAAACAAAAATTTTAAAGCAGCTGAGGATTTAAATTCTGCTGCCACTGATATGGGTGCATTCTCTCCCCTTTTTTTGCTGTACGATTCATACGCCACTTCATTAAAAGAAACCAGCGAAGCGCCTGAACCGAATTTGAACTGAGCGAATTGATGTTGAATATTATGTTCTTTTCCATCAATAAAACTGACGCCTTTAGGATATTCTTCTTTGGTAATAAAATCAGTCCATCTTTTTTTGACCTCATCGCGCTCATGAATAAACCCTGGATCTCCTTGAAGCCGGAAAGCAATCCATTTTCCATGTGTGCCGCACATCTCATTCCAATATTTTAGCCGGGGTGAATCATCAGGGTTCCATGTTTCACAGAACGCTTTTACAGCTAAAATTCCTTCATCAGATGAATTATCACAAACCTCTTGAACTCGCTTAAAAAAGGAACAATGGTGCCCTTTTTTTTCAGACTTACCTGACATACCAAAAATATAATCCGCCTTGTCCACCATGAAATTCGGGGTTTCAACTGCACCTTTTCCGGAACGAACATTGACCTTGTTTGAATATGGTACCATGGAAGTGTGATATTGATATGTATCCGCCTTGATTTGCTGCCTCAAATCTTGTGGGTCACCAACAAGTTTTCCTTTTTTGTCGATAATGACCATAAATCCAATATCTTCAAAGCTGAAGCCATAAGGTGGGACCTTGTCAGTATCCGACAACCTGTCATACAAGGATATTAACGAATGAAAAATCATGACACCACCTCCTTTCGACAGTCAATCACCCCATTTTTCATGACAGCCCGGAAAAATTGAGCCGTCATATCGTTACTGAAATCAATGTCATGCAACATAAACCCGAAATCCTGCTCCCCGCTGAAAGGTGATGCCGGTATATGTGTACACCACTCAAAATTTACCGGAAACTCCCGGCAGCCGAAATATGGCCGGTGGAAGCATTGGCCTTTTTTGACACGCCGCTCAAATATGGCCAAAAACTTTCCCGGATCTCCTTTTTCTTTTCCTGTCAATTCAAAATGAGCTTCAAGCACGTAATCCACATTGCGTAAAACCATGGAAGATCTTTGCTGCCGGATGTCTGAATCATCAGAATAAATGCATAATTCTTTGCTACCCCGCATATCAGTACTGGACACAGATGTTTTTTTTGCGATTTCATTACGCCTGATATTCTCAAAACAAATGGGGTTCAGCACGTGTATCCGGTCAACAATCCATCGAATTGCGGGTTTCCAAAAAATTGCTTCCAGAATACCCCTGGCAGCAGATGGTGTCATTACATCATATGATACCCTTTCAACTTTCATTTCCGGGCGTGTAAATAACGCATAATCCCCCCAAACTCTCAATTTAATTCCATAACCCATAATTCCCTCCTGATTTTATCCAAAAAATGCATTTCCTCTGGGCGGATCGCACTTCAATCCTGTTTTTCTTTCATAAAGCAAATCTGAACGCAGCACCCATACTCCAGAGATGGGATTTTCCAACCAATCCTTTATTGCGTCCAGCTGATATGGATATATCTGAACACAATACTGTTGAAGTTTTCTGAGAACCCTTCCCGGATATTTTTCAAGTGGTAGAAGGTCTGTGAGCTTTCTCGCCTCATCTTCAAGAGCAATGACAATCGGAACAGTCGGTGAATCGATCATTTTAAATTCTGAAATTTCTTTGAACGGTATATCCAAAGATTGGGCCATACCGCATTTTTCCAATATTGCTTTCCGATCCATATGCTGCTCATTTTTCCAAAAAAAATCCAAAAAATATTCATTCACACATTCCGGTGAAGTCAGTTTCAAATCAAATCTTTCAAAAAGCTTCTCTGCAGATTGGGCTGCCTTGCGGAAAAACATTTGATTAGGGGCTTCAGTCACATCAAAAATATAAACTTTCTGTGGCTGATCATGCAATCCATTTCGATTACATCGCCCGGCAGCCTGAGCGATACTGTCAATCCCTGCTACACTTCTGAAGACACAAGGAAAATCAATGTCAACACCTGCCTCAATCAGCTGAGTACTGATTACTCGACAAGGCATTTTCTTTGATGGATCAAGTAAGGATTTGATTTTTTCGAACATTTTTGTCCGATGTGCCGGATACATCAAGGCACTTAAATGAAAATTTTCATTAGATTCCGGCAGGGCGTTGTATATGTCAAGTGCCTGTTGGCGGGTATTTACTATACACAAAACCTGCTTATATCCGCTAAGCCTACCTGCTATTTCCTGAACACTGAGTTGTCCGATATATGTTTCTTCAGTTCTTTTAAGCTTAGAAAAAAGATCGGGGATATTTTGAATTATTTCTTTGACATCTTTCAGGCCTGATTTAAAGGATTCAGAAAAATGAATGGCAGGTTGTGTTGCGGTGCATAATACTGAGGTGACATTGTAATTCAATGATAATTCTCTGATGACCTCAAGGCAGGGCTTCAGGTTCTCAACCGGGATCGCCTGGACTTCATCAAAAATGATGATGCTATTGGCCACATTGTGCAGTTTTCGACATTTTGACGGTTTGTTTGCATAAAACGAATCAAAAAATTGTACGTTCGTTGTCACAATAACCGGTGCATCCCAATTCTCAGATGCCAGTTTGGTTTTCCAATCTCCCTCGTCTACTGAAAAATTGCAGTGATGTTCGAGAACACTATCGTTTCCGACCATGCCGCGAAACACTTTGGCATTTTGTTCAATAATGCTGGTAAAAGGGATCACATAAATAATTCGCTGCTTATCAAATTTTTGAGCGTGATTTAAAGCAAATGCCAAAGAAGCCAGCGTTTTTCCTCCTCCAGTCGGAACTGTCAAAGAAAAAATTCCCGGATTTTCCTCTGCCGCTGCCAAACAGTCCCTGAGAACATTTTCCCGCTGCCTGTTTACCAATAGTTTTAAATCAGCTGTATTCCGGAGTGTTTTGAAATTTAGCCAAAATTTTTGAGAAATCTTATCGAGGGATGCATATTGAGATCTCCAGACTGCCTTGTTTCCATCGATCGATTCCTCAGTATCAAGGAAATCAGCGTCTACCAGACAGGAAAATAACATTCTTGTAAAAAATTGAAACTGAAATCCCAAACGAGATTGGTCAAAAACCAATGGACATGATCCGGGAAGCTTAGGGATGGAATATGCAACATCCACTTTTGGATATTGCTGCGATAACCGATCTTTCAAGGCTGATGCTGACGTGTCGCTCCAGTTCGGCAACCCCCCGTGATGCCCTGCCACACAATAAGACAAAAGTTTTCCGGTGTCTTTAGAAAGATTATATAGTACCTGTGCACCTGTAAACGCATGGGATGGATGCCCTTCAAAATATTTGCAAAATTCATCAACAACTCCGGTCACATGACGGAGATAGGCTTGCCAAGAGCAACTTCCCTTACCAAGATCATGAATTTTTCCAATCGTTTCAGCCCATTCCTTGCCGTCAAAACAATCGGCAAACCTGCCTGCTCTTTTGGCTACATTGTCCAAATGTGTATCAAGAAGCTGCCAATCTGACGTATCTTTTGAATCTGTTGAATGCGCATAAAATTGTTTCATTTTATTCTCCGCATTACCTTTTGCCGATTATGTGATTTAATCAATCTAACTCAATTAGCCTTTCGGGGTTCTGGTTTCAAATGCTAAGAAACCGATATTTTACAGTTATTTTGTGAATATTTTTCACTTCACATTGAGCATCTTTTATGGTTTCCGCCGTCAGCAGCAGATCAAAAAACCGGCCGTTGGGGGTGAGGCAGCGGCGGGAGGCATCCGGTTCTATGGGGCCGTTGGCAGCGTAAAAATCTTTTATTTGGGTATCAAGGGTATTTCTGGTGGGGCCGGAGATCAGATCCAGCTCGTGGAGCCGGTAGAGAAAGGTCTGGGCAGACACACCGAACCGGTGTTTGATACGAAGGAGCAGGTCCCAGGACCAGGCATCTTTGGATACGCCCAGCTGGCCGACCGTGGCGCGCACGGCAGGTTCGGGCATCAGAAAGGTGGAAGCAAAGCGTCCGGCGGCACGGGCCGGGTTGATGGGCCGGCCGGCATCATCTTCGGATGGGGGGAACAAAGGGGTTTTCCGGCGGTTCATCTGGTTGGACACCAGGATGCTGCCCAGTTCTCTGGCAAGGGAGAACAGCTGTTTTTCCGTATTGTTCCGGGCGTTGATAAAAAAGAAGGCATTGTGAAATGCGGGTTCGTAAAATGAGACGGATTCCATTGAGGCAGCGCCCCGGGGAAAGGGAAAAAGGATGACCCGCAGGCCCGCGTTTTCAAACAGCTCAAGATAGTCAAACACCACGGCATCGCCCGTGGCCAGATAAGTGCGCATCCGGGCCGCCAGCGTTTCCATGCCCGGATAGTCGGGGTCAAACGGGATGGACAGAGGAACGGTGGCATGTTTGGGCACCCGGCAGATATCTTCCAGAGCATGGAACGCGGCCATGATCTCCCGGCAGGCATTCATGAGGGCTGCGGCAAGGGGGGCCGGTTCCGGATCCAGTGAAATGAAACAGGTATCCGTAGTTTCCGTGGTTGCCACGGGGGCCTGGTGGATGGGATCCGGGGAGAACAGGGTGTCCACGGGCACATTGAAAGCCGTGGACAGTTGATAGATCACCATGGCTGACGGCAGATTGATGCCTCTTTCGATGCGGCCCAGGGCCACTTTGTGAATATCGATGCGGGAAGACAGATCTTCCAGGGTCCAGTTTCTGGACCGTCTTAGAAATCGAATGTTTCTGCCTATGAAAGAGAGATCAGCAGTCATGATGGATTAAAAAACCATATAGATTTTTTATTGTCAAGAAATATTGTTTATTTGGTAATAAAAAAATGAAATCATATCAAGATGACTGTTTTGGTTGAGCTGGCCGGGCTTTGTCATTTCCGAAAACCCAGGGCCTCTGCATTGTCCTTGATGATATTTCCACTGGTTGATTCAATCAATTTGTTTTCCCCTCACATGCAACTATTCGAAATTATAGAATAGTTGCCTTCGGCTGATTCACTTCTCTTTCATACCCATTTTTCAAAGGGCTGATAATCAGTGGACACTTCTGCTTTCGGATGAATTTCTGGAAAAGAAAAGAGGACTTTCGTTTTTTAAAGTTGTTCGAGCGAATGCGATTGTTAAGGCTTTTTTTCAGGATTCTGTCTATTGTCAAAAACCGAATGAAGAACTATTTCATTTTATTCGACTGTATAAAACACAGTAAATGGAAATCGTCTAACCACACAACCTCTGAAGTTTAGATAATGAATTCTGTACATTGCATAATTTTCAATGATTGATTTTACAGCGATTTCGACACAATCCAAAAAATCAAAACCCAGTCCCCGTCTTTGCCTTTCATACCATGCAAATGCGAGGTCCAAATCATCCATAGCTCTGTCTGTATAACCTGAAAATCGTACAAAGCGCACACCTTAAATAGAAAACACAACGCCAAACGTTCTAATTATTTGAAAATCCATGCTTTTCCTTTGACTTTTTAACGTGTTTGTATTATATTTATACGAACACTTTAAAAGGGGGTTTTTGCATGGCTAAACCAATAACAGGAAAAACTCACGTCGGTGAACGGCGTGAAAAGCGTCCGAATGGGGATATTTACGTCTATGAACGGGTTACAGCCTACGACGAAAAAACCAGAAAGACCTATACGGTCAGTCAGAAACTCAAAGGGAAAATCAAGGCTGGAACACAAAAAATTTTGCCGACTCGTCCGAAAAAACATAAAGGCGAAGGAGGCCTTGTCGATGCAACACGTCGGCATACCGGCCTCACGGACATACTGGAATGGGTTGGCAAGGTTTCCGGCATTGATAATGATGTATGTGCTTCATTCAGCGAGGGTGATGCGGCAAAGATACTTTCTATCGCGCGCTACTGGATTGGTTCCGGTGGCAACACGCTGCCACGTCTTGAGAGTTGGCAGGTGATGCACCCCCTTCCATATCGCGAAGCGATCACTGAGGACGTCTATGGTAGCCTGTTTAAGGATATTGGTCGCAATGAGGAAGGCGTTCAGCGCTATTTTTCAGCTCGGGCGGCACACTTGGGGAAGTCTCCTATGCTGGCGTTTGACTCTACCACTATTTCGACCTATTCTGAAAATCAGTCGGAGGCACGACAGGGATTCAACAAGGATGGCGACGGACTCAACACCATCAAGCTTTTGACCTTATATTCCGTCAAGGCTGGCGAACCGATAGCCTTCTCTAAGCAACCCGGTAATATTCCGGATGTGAT